>JBOGUE010000271.1:0-8785 GCA_050695955.1 Thermomicrobiales bacterium
ACGCCGCCGCGCTCGCGGCCGCGCCCTGGTGGCGTCCGCGCCAGCGACCATGGCGGACGCTCGTGACCGTCGCCTTGGCGCTGGCCCTTCCCTTGCCATTCAGTCTGAATTCTCATGCTTCGGCCGAAACGACGGGCAGAACCGCGGCGATCGCGATCGACTATCTTCATCTCACCAGCGCCGCGATGTGGGTCGGTGGGCTCATGCTACTCGTGTGCGTCCTGGCTCCGGCCGTTGGCGCTTGCCGATCGGACGAACGCCGGTCGATCTTAGTCCGCGCGATCCCGCGCTTCTCGGCCGTGGCATTAGCTGGCTGGGCCATCTTGGGCGCAAGTGGCTCGTACGCCGCGTGGCTCCACGTCGGCAACCTCGATGGTTTGACCGGAACCAGCTACGGCCGATCGCTGATCGCCAAACTCCTGATTCTCTTGCCACTGCTCGGCTTCGGGGCGTTCAACCTCATCATCATCACCCGCCGTCTCAACGCGGAGTCGCACGAAGCGACCACGCGTTGGGCACGGAGATTCCGCGTGGCGATCACCGCTGAAGCGGTGCTCATGATCCTCCTCTTCGTCGTCATCGGCCGCTTGACGAGCCTCCAGCCTGCCCGTACGACCTTGGCGTCCGAAGGGTCCGCGTTCGTGCTCGCGCTGCAAGCCGATGGACGGTCCGGCACGCTCACCCTAACCCCTGGCGTAACGGGCCCGAATCACTACCGGCTCGATCTCTCCGGTGAGTCACTCCCCGTCGACACCGAAGCGGTCCTGCGCCTGACGCTCGCTCGTCAAGACTTGGGTCAGCAAGAAATCGGGCTGACTCGCGCCGCGGGCAACGCCTTCGAAGGCCATGGCAGCGAGCTCAGCATTGCCGGTGATTGGTCCGTTATCGCAATCGTCCGCAAGATCGGCGAATTCCAATGGCAGGATACGACGACCGTCAACATCAGCGCCGAGGCGCCGCCTTCAAAGACGCCGGGTCCCGCCTGGCATTTCGATACGGGAGGCGTCGCGGGCATCGCGCTGATCGCGGCATCGGTGATCGGCTTTGGCGTCGCCTGGTCGGCCGGTCGCAACCGCCTGCGTCGGGAGAGCGCTATTCTCTCTGGGGCCGCCCTCGCGTTGGGCATCGTGCTGCTCCTGCAAGCGCGCGTCGATCCGGCAGAAGCCGAGGAAGGCAACGTGGCGCCGTCCGCCGTCGACGAGGCTGCGATCGTACGCGGCGAGGCGCTTTTTCAGGCGAACTGCGCCTCGTGCCATGGCGCATTTGGCAAGGGCGACGGACCCGCCGCCACGGACCTCAACCCGCCGCCGGCCGACTTGACCAGCCCGCTTCACCGTTCTCACCGCCCCGAGGATCTGGCATTATGGGTGACGAACGGCGTTCCGGGCACCGCCATGCCTGCTTTCGGCGACACGTTGACCCAACCGGAAATCAGCGACGTCGTCGCCTACGTTCAGTCTCTCTCCATGCCGTCAACCGATCAGGCGTCGAGCACGATCACGCCCGATCCGAGCGAATGCACGATCGACCCTGTCCACCCGCGAGACCTCTTGCCGGAAGGCAACCCCACGACGACCGATCCGGGCACGACGTCGCCCGTCGGTTCCGAAGGTTTCCGATGGCCGCAAGGAGAAGTGGCTGATGCGACGTTCGTCGCGGGCGTGACCGCAACCGTCCGCGAGTTCGTCGCCTGCGCCAGCGCCGGCGACTATCCCCGCGGGCTCGCGCTCTACACGACCGACTACATCGCTCCCCAGTTCGCTGGACTCGACGAAGCTGGGCGACAAGCGGCCGTCGACCTTGCCGATGCGGCGCCCACGCCGTTGCCAGCCGATCAGCGCGGTTGGATCCGATCCATCGACAACGTCCGCCTGTTGTCCGACGGCCGCGTCGCGGCCCACGTCGTCACCGAAGATCCGCTCGGTCACCCCCACGTCGTCAGCGTGGTCCTCATCTTCGCGCGGGAAGGCGAGCGGTGGCTGATCGACGAAATCCACCAGGACGCGTCATCCTCTACCCCGACTCCATGACCGCACGCCCGCGCGGTCGTAGGGAAAGGCGCCCATCCCTGCGACGGACGGACGCGGGTAGGGACTAGAGCGCCGCCGCGATCTCGATCAGCGTCCGCTTCAATGCAAGGGTATGTTCCGGCCGGGTTCCACATATTCGAAGGTAGCCGTCGAGCTCGTCCTGACACGGCAGACAGACGTGGATATCGCGCTCTGCTAACTCACGGTGGAACCAGCCGGCGTTTCCTCGCTCGACGCGCGTCAAGAGAAAGTTCGCCCAGGATGGGAGAGGGCGGACCATGTTCAGCTTGCGCAACATGCGATAGAGACGTGCTTTCTCTTCGCGCACGCGTTGCACCGTGGCCCGCACGTAGGCAATGTCGTCGAGCGTGGCCTCGGCCGCGATCAGCGTCCCCGCCGGAATCTCCGACATCTGACCGAGCTCCGCCAACTGTGCCGCGATCCGCGGCGGGGCGACGGCAAATGCGAGCGGGAACCCCACAAGCGCCGCCCACGTTTCCATCGACCTCGCGACGATCAGGTTGTCGAACTCTCGTGCCAGCGGTATCAGTGTGCGAGCGCCGTAGTCACCGTGTCGTTCGTCGATCACCACCAGGCGGCACGTGCGGCTGAGCCGTACCGCATCCTGGGTCGACAACTCCGTGCCCGTCGGGTCGTTCGGCGACATGACGACGCCTATCGATTGGTCCGGCACCAAACCACCGCAGCCTGCCTCAAGATCGAGGGTAAAGCGATGGGTTCGTTGCACGCATCTCACGTCGAAACCGTGTTGACGAGCAATGCGAGACACAATCGGATCGGTCGGTGGAAAGGTGACCACCGGGGAGCGATCGAGCTGCCAGATCAGCACCCGCCGATAGAGATCGTCGATTCCATTGGCGAGCACCAGCCACGTCGACGGCAGACCGACCATCTCTGCCAGTCGTTGCCGAAGCCGTTGATGGCGATCGTGTTGGGGTAGGTGGAGGTCGTCAGCGCTCGCCAGCGCCTCCTGAACCCGAATCGACGGCCCATATGGGTTTGTCAGCAGATCAAGGCGAAGCGGGCCCTCCGTCGGGGGCAATCGACGTGCAATCTGGATGAGCCCAGGTCGCGGCCTCATGCCGCACCCTCAGTAGCCAGGGATACCATTTTCGACGCTGGCACCTTCGACACGATTGGCATCTCGTGAACGACGGGTCCGCCATTCACGTCGTGCGCGACATTGAGCACAAGCGTTCCACCAGGCGTGCAGCCGGTCGGGCTTCCAAGGTGAGCATGTCCATGTAAGACAAGATCGACGTCGTACCGGTCGATCACCTTCGCCAGTTCGCAATTGCCGAGCAACGGGTATTTTGCCAGCGGCTCGCGTCCGAGTGTCGAGGTCGTGGGCGCAAAGTGCGTCACGACGACGATCCGATCTCCGTACAACCGGCCCAACGCGTCGTCGAGACGAGTAGCCTCCCGGCGTGCTCGAACGGCCAACGCTTGCCAGGCTTTCCGCGAGATCGTATCCGGACCCTCCATCGGCCAGAAACCGCCGCCGGAACCGCCGACCCCAGCAATACCAACGCGAATACCGCGAATATCGATCGCCGCGGTCCCACCGTCGAGGACAGTCGCTCCCCCATTCGCCAGGGCGAGGCAGAAGGCGCGGCGCCGCGTAGAGCGCCGATCGTGGTTGCCGAGCACGGCGAATATCGGCAGTTCGGCCATGCGGAAGAGATCCGCCGCCATTTCGGCTTGTCGCACGGTTCCGTGATTCGTTATGTCGCCCGCGACGACCAACACATCGGCGCGATTGTGTAGGGCGGCGAATTGGCGGACCAACTCTTCCGACACGCCACTTCGAATATGCAAATCTCCAATGGCGGCAATTCGAATCACTTGCAACCTCGCCGGATTCCATTGATCCAATTGTGCAATCGCCGGGTCGTCCCTCGATTCGACCCGTCTCTTAGTTTACCCCACCCGCATGGCGAGTCCGTCGCACAACTGGCGTACCCTGCCATCGCTGCAATCGAACCAGGTGGCGATGCGGCTCCAGCGCGCGTATACTCAGGTTCCCGCGAGCGATCGCACGGTCTCGCGGCGACGGAGCGCTATCTTCCCAATGCACCTCTCAGCTCACTGCCGCATCCGCGCTCCCCTTCGTCTTCTCACTCTGGCATTCTTCATTTCATTTGCCTTGTCAATGGCACATCCGGTGTCAATTGACGCCTTCGATCCACTTTCGCCGCCGGAAGTGTCAGCTCAGGCTGTCTACTCGATTGACACCGCGGCCGATGTCGTGCTCTATCAGAAGAACGCCGACGATCCGCTCCAGCCTGCAAGTACAACCAAAATCGCCACGGCCCTCGTCGTCCTCGAACGCGTTTCCGATCTCAACGAGTTGATCGAGATTACCGGCGCCGAGATGGTCGACCAGGAAAACGAATCCTCCATGGGCGTCGAGGTTGGTGAGATCTGGACGGTCGAGGACCTCCTCTACGGCCTTATGATCCCTTCTGGCAACGACGCGGCGCTCGCACTTGCGCGTCATGTCGGCGAACAGATCGACGCTGGTGATCCCGTGGGCGCCTTTGTCGGCGAAATGAACCTGTTCGCCGCGTCGATGGGTCTTCAGCACACGCATTTCACCAACCCGGTCGGTCTCGCCGACGACCCAAACCACCACACGAGCGCACGCGACCTCGCAACCCTCGCCGCCCGCCTCATGGAATACGATCTGATCCGGGAGATCGTGCGCCAGAAGTCGTCCACCGTGACCTCAGACGGTTCGGAACCCCGCGAGTTAAAGCTGATCTCAACCAATGCATTGCTCGGTCGCTTCGAAGTTCACGGCCTGAAAACCGGCTCAACCGGCGTCGCCGGCGGATGCCTGGTTATCGCCAGCTGGGGCGGCGGCACGAACCGCGTGATTACCGTCATCCTCGGCAGCGCCATCGATTACAGCTCGCGGAACTCCGAGACCGGTGAGCTTGCGGTCGACGAGCGTTGGGCGGACATGGAAACGGTCTTGGGCGCAATGACCGAAGACTACCGTTGGGTAGCGCCGGCCGAGCCAGATCAGGTCCCTGGTCTGCAAGATGAACTCTCTGCCTGGCAGGTCGAGCTAGGCGAACCGACCGCTATCGTTTTGCCCGCGAACGGGGGCGAAATCGCCTATCAACTCCAACTCGGACCGCCCAGCGAGCCGAATAGCCAGGTGGGCCGCGTGCTATTCTTCGTCGGTTCGGAGCAGGTCGCGGAACAGCCCGTGTTTCAGACTGCCGTGGCTCAATCCGCTGACCCCGACGAAGGCTGATCGCCCAACCTCTCATTTCTTTCGCCTATTCGCATCGAAGGAGCCTCGCGCCGTGGAGCGAATACAACGGATCCTGGCCGGACGCGGGGTCGCATCTCGTCGCGCTGCCGAGCAAATGATCCGGGACGGTCGAGTCTCGGTCGACGGGCAAGTCGTCACGGAGCTCGGCACGAAAGCCGATCCGGTCCGCTCTGACATCCGTGTCGACGGCAATCTGCTCCAACGCCAGCGCAGCCGCTACATCCTCCTCAACAAACCGCGTGGCTACATCACAACAACGAAAGATGAGCGCGATCGCCGCACGGTGCTCGACCTCGTTCAGGTCAGCGAGCGGGTCTATCCGGTGGGGCGGCTCGACCGCGTTACTGAGGGTTTGCTCCTGCTCACCAACGACGGCGACGTCGCGAACCGCGTCATGCATCCCCGCTACGGCCTGGATAAGGAGTATGAGATCCTCACGCTCGCCCGACCGAGCGCCACCACGCTGGAACGTGTCCGCAAAGGCGTCACCATCGACGGCAAGCGAGTCGTGCCGCACGAGTTTCGCATCCTGCGAGAGACGCGCGATGGCATCTTGCTAAAGATCGTCATCCACGAAGGGATCTTTCACGTCGTGCGGCGCATCATGTTGGCGGTCGGCATCGAAGTCCAACGCCTGCGTCGCGTGCGTATTGGACCGCTGAGCGTCACCGGCATCCCCATCGGCACGTGGCGCGAGCTCCGTCCCGGCGAGGAAAAAACACTTCGCGAATCACTCGGCATAGATCGCGATGATGGCGAAGAGGATCGACTCACGCGGTCCGCGCGTCGCGGGTACGGAGCGCCAGCGGACGAAGACCTACCCCGCCGACCACGTCGCGCCGTGGAAGGACCGCCGGATCGCGGCCAGCGCCGTGCCGCACCCCCACGTCGCGGCACGAAGACGACCAAGAATGGGCGTCAGCAGCCTGTCACCGGAAAGCAACGCGCTCGGAATCGATCCGACACCGACAGATCCCGTACCTCGCCCTCCGATCGCCAGAGCGAGCAGAGCGATTCCCGGCCAGTGGACCGCCCCGGTCCGCGACGCGGCACTCGCCCCGAACGGGATCAGGGTTCGCCACAAGGGCCGTCGAGAAGAGGAGGCAATGACCAGCAATCCCAAGATCGCCGAGGCCGATCCGACAAGCGCAAGCGAGGCGGACCGGTTCCGCCAGGTGATCGCGATCGACGGCCCGGCCGCGGCCGGCAAAACAACCGTCGCCCGCGCCGTGGCGGACCGGCTCAGAGCGACGCTCTTTGATACCGGCGTGCTCTACCGCACCGTGACCCTCGCCGCCATCCGCCGAGGGATACCCGACACCGCCCATAACGCGCTCGCGGAGTTGGCCGCGACGGTTCCCATTGCCATAAGGCCGCCGGGCGTCGCCGATGGCCGGCTCTACGATGTCATCCTGGATGGCGAGGACGTCACCTGGGCCATTCGTGAAAAGCAGGTCGAGGCGCGGGTATCAGCGGTTTCCGCGATCCCGTCGGTACGCAATGCGCTCATGCCCGCGCAGCGTCGCATCGCGGCGGCCGGATTTGTCGTGATGGTTGGGCGCGACGTCGGATCAGTGGTCATCCCAGAGGCCGGCCTCAAAGTCTTCCTCGATGCCAGCGTCGAGGAACGGGCGCGTCGCCGCGCCCGTGAGTTGGAGGAACGCGGTACTCCGGGCGACAGCGACGCCATCCTCGCCGCGATGCGCGTCCGCGACGCTTACGATAGCGAGCGGGCAGTCGCCCCGCTACGGGTCGCCGACGACGCCGTTGTCATCGCCACGGATCATCGCTCGGTCTCTAGCATTGTCGACGAAATCGTGTCCGTCGCCATGGCGTGTGGTATCACCGCGCCCGCGGAGGCGCGGCGACGATGAATGACCGTAGCGCGGTCA
The DNA here is from genome assembly GCA_050695955.1 of Thermomicrobiales bacterium. Classification (GTDB taxonomy): domain Bacteria; phylum Chloroflexota; class Chloroflexia; order Thermomicrobiales; family UBA6265; genus JBOGUF01. Next base: position 7,230 of record JBOGUE010000271.1, read on the forward strand.
GTCTCGACTCGGATCTTGAGCGTCGCACATTACGTGGTCGGCTCCGGCGCGTCGTCCGGCGAATCCTCTATTCCGTGCTTTGGGTCGCCATTGGCCTGCGCATTCATCACCTCGAGCGCGTGCCGAGGGACGGCGCTGTGTTGGCGGTGTCGAATCACCTGCACAATGCAGATCCCATCTTGACGTCGATCGCCTTTCCCCGGCCTGTGCACTACATGGCCAAGAAGGAAGCCTTCGCGATCCCGGTTATCCGCGCCGTGCTGCGCGCCGCCGGCGCGTTTCCCGTGGACCGTGGTAAGGCCGACCGCACCGCCATTCGTGCTGCCGAATCAAGGCTGCGGCAGGACATCGCCGTCGGTCTCTTCCCCGAGGGGACCCGAAGCGTCACCCGATCCCTTCAGGCTGCTCTCGGCGGCGCGGGACTGTTGGCACTCACGAGCGGAGCACCCGTGTTGCCGGTCGTCGTCACAGGCACGGAACGGCTGCCGCTCAACGGTCAGAAAGGCAAGGTACAATCATCGGCCCCCATGCCCAGCCCGGGTCACAAGGGCGTACGCATTCTCTTTGGCGAACCTTTCCGCGTCCCGCGCGAGATCGACGGGCGCAGGGTGTCCAGCGACGAAGCGACCGAGATCATCATGATCGAGATCGCTCGCTTGCTGCCGCCCGACTACCGCGGCGTCTACGCTGAGCGATTACAGCACGAGACAGAAACGATTCGCCGCGCTATCCCGATTAACGCTGCCGATGTCTAGGCGCTGCTTCTGCCCTCACTCGTCCTCAACGACAATGCCGGCGGCTTCCAGCGCGTCAAGTTCGTCTTGCTCGCCCCATGTCAGGTCATGGCCGGCGATGTGAACCACGTTCCCAGGCAGCACACCCTGTTTTTCGAGTTCGGCGCTGATGCCGCTCACTTCGAGCACGCGCTGAAACCGCCGAATGGCCTCGTCCTGCTCGAAGTTCGTCATCTTGGTCAGCCGCTCGATGGCGATTCCCGTCACGTCGAAGTGATGGCTCGACCGCCGCACAACCGCCCACGCTCGCTCGTCCACGCCTTCCAACGTGTAGCGGCGGCGTTCCTGAGGCTTCTCTCGCTCCGGCGCGCGCTCCTCGACCTCTCGTAGGGCGCCGCCGGCCGCATTCAGCAGCCCCGGCACGCCCTCGCCTGTGGCCGCCGATATTTCGAACACGTTGGCCCCCTGCTCTCGCAGATGAGCGACGAGGCGCCCCACGTTTTCCCGCGCCTCCACCAGGTCGATCTTGTTCAATGCGACCAGCATCGGCTTGGTTGCCAAATCAGGGTCGTACGCGCCGACTTCCGCATTGATGATGTCAAAGTCAGCTACCGGGTCTCGCCCTTCCAAGCCGCCAGAGGCGTCCACCACGTGCACCAGCACTTTAGTGCGGGTCACGTGCCGCAGGAACTCGTGGCCGAGGCCCGCACCGCCGGCCGCCCCTTCGATCAGTCCAGGGACGTCCGCCATCACGTAGACTTGGCCGCCGCGCCCGCCGATCTCGACGACGCCGAGGTTCGGTTCGAGCGTCGTGAAGGGATA
>JBOGUE010000272.1:0-6918 GCA_050695955.1 Thermomicrobiales bacterium
AGGCGGAAGATGCCGTGGATCATGCGTTGTTCGTCAGCCTCGATCACGCCGTCATCGCGGCCTTCGAGCGCTATCGACCGGAATTCATCCTCGGTTGCGAACGGCGCTCCTTCGCCTGTGGGGCCGGGCAGCAGCTTCGTCAGCCAGCGGACGACGAGATCAACCAGCGCCCGCAGCGGCCAGGCCAGCATCACCAGCAGGTCGCCAATGCGAAGAAGCGCGGACTCGGATTGCTCGGGCCGGTAGACCGCGAGGAGTCGTGGCAGCGCTCGTCCCAACAGGAGATAGAACGTCACCGCGAGGACAATCCCAACGACACGGTGCAGCGCCGACAATTCGCGGAACGCGAACGAGGTGAAGAGCGTCGCGGTCACTGCCACGGCCACGGTTTGGAGGATTTGGAAGGAGCCCGCGAGCGCGCGGCTCGGCTCCACGATGTTCGGGACGGTGCGGCGCCAACCCGGCCGGCTCTGCTCGAGCTGGCGCAAACGCTGGCGGCTCATCACCTCCAGGACGGCATCAACGACCGCCGCGAGCGCCAATACGACCAACGCTATCGCGATCATTGCCAGTTCCGCCCAACTGCTGGTACTCAAGTACACCTACCTTCTGACTGCCGGATAGACGATGACGGAAGGCGTGAGGCGGATGTGTCCAGTGAACCGCTTTCCGGATTCCGTCTCATGTAAATAGGGCGCTCACGCTCAAGTCCTTCTGGATGCGAAGGATCGCCGCCCCGAGCATCGGGGCGACGGTGACGATTTCAATGACGTCACGCGGACCAGCGGCGGGGAGTGGGATGCTGTCGGTGACAATCAACTTGCTCACCGGCGACCCGGCGATCTCCTCCAGCGCATTCCCCGCGAACACGCCATGAGTAGCCGCCGCGTGGACCTCGGCCGCGCCCCGTTCCTGCAGCAGCTTGGCGGCGACGGTCAACGTGCCACCGGTCGAGATCATGTCGTCGATGATGACGGCGATCTTCCCCTCAACGTCGCCTACCATCTCGAGCACCTCCGTGTCATCTGGGTGCGGGTGACGTTTCGAGATGATGGCGAGCGAGGCGTTGACGCGGGCGCGGAAATCGTCGGCGCGGGCGACTCCGCCGGCATCGGGGCTAACCGCCACGAGGCCGCCGGTGTAGTCGTGCCGGTAGCGTCGCGCCAAAAGGGGCGTAGCTCGTAGATGATCCACTGGGATATCGAAAAAACCTTCAATTGCGGGCGCATGAAGGTCGAGGGTGAGCACCCGGTCGACGCCGGCAGTAACGATGACATTCGCGACCAGCTTGGCCGAGATCGGTTCTCGGCCAGAGGTCTTCTTTTCTTGCTTAGCGTAGCCGTAGTATGGGATGACGGCAGTGATGCGTGACGCCGACGCCCGGCGCAGGGCGTCGATCATCAAGAGCAGCTCCATGATGTGGTGATCGACCGGATTGCAGAGCGATTGGATGACGAAGACATCGGAGCCGCGGACGTTCTCCTCCAGCTTGACGCGGGTCTCCCCGTTCCGCCACGTCCCGACGACAGCGCGGCCGAGCGGCGCTTCCAGCTCGCGTACGATGTCGTTCGCAAGTTCTGGATGCGCGTTCCCGGAAAAGATCTGCAGCCGCCCGTCCATCATCCCTGGCGATCCTCCTCACCATCCGAATCATCCGGCGACGTCGATTGTGTCCGAATCACTCGTGCCGGCACGCCGACGACGGTAGCGCCCGGCGGCACACTCTTGGTCACGACCGAGCCAGCGCCAGTTCGCGCGCCAGCGCCGATCGCGATCGGCGCAACCAACATGGTGTCGCTGCCGATAGAGACGTCTGTTCCGATCTCAGTTCGGTTCTTGCGCGATCCATCGAAGTTGCAGGTGATCGCGCCGGCGCCGATGTTGGATCTGGCGCCGACCTGGGCGTCGCCGAGGTAGCTGAAATGCGCCATCTTGACGCCTTCGCCGACGAATGACCGATTGATCTCGGCAAAGTTCCCGATGTGCGCTCCTGGACCCACGCTGGAATTGCCGCGCAGATGAGCATACGGCCCAACGTCGGCGCCTGACGCTACGGTGGAGTCGGTGATGGTTGACGAACGGATCACGACCTCGTCTCCGAGGCGCGCTCGACTCAGCACGGTGTGCGGTCCCACGACACAGCGCTCGCCGATCTCCGTGCCAGTCTGGATGAGACTGAATGGATGAATCGTGGTGTCTTGGCCGATCGTGACGCCGGCGTCGATGAAGACAGTTTCCGGCGCGACAATCGTGACGCCGGCAGTCATGTGCCGCCGGCGGATACGCTCGCGGGCGATGTCGTCCGCCGCGGCCAGTTGCACGCGATCGTTGATGCCGAGGGCGACTTCTGGGTCGGCGGCGACGGTGGCAACCGGCCAAGCGCCGGCGGTTGGCGATCCATCGGCGACGGCGAGCTCGACGAGGTCGGTCATGTAGAACTCGCCGGTGGCCAGGCTCGGCTGCAATCTGGTGACCGCGCCTCGCAACCATGTGGCTTCGAACACCATCATGCCGCTATTGACTTCGACCGCGCCGGTGCGAAGCGCCTGGTCGTCGTCCTTTCGTTCCACAACGCGGAGAGGCTGACCCTGTTGATTGCGCGCGATGCGACCATAGGCGGCGCCGTCCGGCAGGATGCACGTCAAAACGGTGACGAGTGCCTGCTGCGCTTGTGCGCCGGCAACGAATCGCGCCACGGTTTCGGGTGTGAGTAAGGGGTGATCGGCGAAAAGAACGACGATCCAGCGGGCATCGCCGGTGGTGTCCAACGCCAGCGCGACCGCTTCACCGGTGCCGCGCGGCGGGTCTTGCACGACGGTTTGCACAGTGGCGTCGATAGCGAGCGCATCGATGTTGGTGGCGGTCTGCGCACTGACGACGAGTGTGACCGAGGTCGGCCGCGCCGCCATCCCCGCTTCGACTACGAGACGGGCCATTGGCACGCCGGCCACCGGATGGAGCGGTTTGGGCAGCGCGGAGCGCATGCGCGTGCCCGCCCCGGCCGCGAGCACGACCAGCGCAACCGTTCCTTGTTGGTCGGTACTGGGAGGGAGGTCGGTTGTATCCGCAGTTGTCACGTCAAGCTATCGATCAGGCGGTCGAGCGCCGTTGCTGTATTGCCGAACGTCAAACGGGAGCGCGTAGCGGGGAACCGAACGGCTGGCGGGCCAGGATTCGAACCTGGAACAAAGGCTCCAAAGACCCTTGTGATACCCTTTCACCACCCGCCATCGGTAACGGAGACGAGACCGCGTCGATTTCGCGGTCCGCTCATATGATAGCACGGGCGTTCGCTCATACTCCGAGCGCGTCCTTGATCTTGTCAAAGAAGCCTTGCTTCGGCAACTGTTGCGTCACCTCGCTGCCGAGGGTCGAGGCGAGCTGCTCGAAGAGGGCGCGTTGCTCGTCGCTGAGATTCTTTGGCGTCATCACATGGGCCGTGACGATCTGGTCGCCGCGATCGCCACCACGCATGTCGGGCACGCCCTTGCCGCGCAACCGGAACTGCTGACCTGATTGCGTGCCCGTCGGTAACTTGAACGCAACTGGCCCTTCCAACGTCTCAATCTCGATCTCATCGCCGAGCGCGGCCTGCGCGATGTTGATGCCGATTTGGAGTTGGATCTGTTTGCCTTGCCGCGTGAAGAGCGGGTGCTGGGCGATCCGGACCTTGACGTAGAGATTGCCGGTCGGCCCGCCTTCTTTGCTCGCTTCACCTTGGCCGCTGAGCCGGAGTGTTGCGTTTTCGTCGATCCCGGGTGGGATCGAGACGTTGATCGTCCGCGGCATGTTGACGCGCCCACGCCCACGGCACTTCGGGCAGGGGTCGGTGATCGTGACGCCTTCGCCGCGACAGGACGAGCATGGCGTTGAGGTCATGAATTGGCCGAGGATAGTCTGCTGGACGCGGCGGACTTCGCCGCTGCCGCCGCAAGTCGCGCAGCGTGGGGCTTGCTGACCGTCGCGCATGCGGCTGCCGTTGCACGCCACGCAGTTCTCGAGACGGATCAGCTCGTCCTCCTTTTCGGCGCCGAAGACGGCTTCGACAAACGCCAGGTCGACGGTGATCTGGAGGTCCGCGCCGCGCTGCGGCGCGGAACGGCGTCGCGATCCACCCGTGCTGAAGAAGCTCTCGAAGAGGTCGCCGAAGGGAGAGGCTCCGAACCCAAAGGGATCGCCGCCCATGCCCGCTCCGTTGGCCGCGTGCCCGAACCGGTCGTAAGCGGAACGACGGTCAGGGTCAGCAAGGACCTCGTATGCCTCGTTGACCTCTTTGAATCGTTCCTCGGCCCCGTCCTCGCGGTTGACGTCGGGATGATGCGCACGGGCAAGCTTACGGTAGGCGCGCTTGAGCTCCTCGGCCGTCGCGGTGCGGCTGACGCCGAGCACCTCGTAGTAGTCGCGCTTGTCAGTCATTGTCATTGTGGCCAAAAAACCAGGCGGCGAATCTCGCCGAAGTAGTATTCAATCGAATGGCTGCCGTTGTCAGGTACGACTCCAGCGACGTTGCGGGCAGCCGCGGGATGTCTCACGGTGAAGTATAACGGGCGTCGAATGACCGTCAAGCCGCGTTAGCACTCGCTCGGCAGGAGTGCTAGGCGATTCAGGACATTCAATGATTGAGGGAGAACTGGTGCGACTGCGCCCGATTGGTCCGGACGACCTGTCGTTGCTACGCCGCTGGTTCGAAGATCCGGAGACAATGCGTCACTGGGGGACAGGTGCGCCTCTCGTCACTCCGCATGCGTTCCAGGACGATCTCCAAGGTCGTTTCGCCCGGTTCGACGAGGCAGGCTACTTCATGATCGAACCGGCGGAGGGATCGCCGATCGGGCGGATCGATTTTGAGCGGCTGTCGGCCAGAATCCGGTCGGCCGAGGTCATGATCCTGATCGGCGACCCGTCGGCGCGGGGCAAAGGCTATGGCACGGACGCGATGATCGCCCTGTTGCGCTACCTCTTCCATGAGCGCAATCTCCATCGCGTCTCATTGACCGTACTGGCGTGGAACGAACGGGCGATCCGGTCATACGAGAAGGTCGGATTCGTGGTCGAGGGCCGGCTGCGAGACGACCACTTTTTCGACGGCCGCTACCACGATCAGATGGTGATGGGCATGCTGCGACCAGCTTTCGACGCTCGGTGGGGATCGGCGAGCGCGGAGTGAACTGGACGCCGCACCGTATACTTCAGGTTGTCCGGCGTCTATCGCCGGCGCGAACTGAATTGTGGCATGCGGAGGCATCGATGGTCGTTCGTTCTGCCGGCTTGAAGCGGCCACGAGTCGCTCCTGACGTGGCCGAGCGCGTCCCGCCGGGGCAATTCTTAACTCAGCGCTGGCCGGTTCTGCACTACGGCTCAATTCCATCATTCGATCCTATCACCTGGGATTTTCGCGTGTGTGGGCATGTGGAGCGCGAGCTGCGATTCACCTGGGAAGAGTTTCAGGGTCTGCCGCGCATCACGATGACCGCGGACATGCATTGCGTCACCCGTTGGACCAAGCTGGACAATGCGTGGGAGGGTGTCTCGATGCGTGAGATCCTCCGCCTGGCAGGCGTCAAACCTGACGCCCGATTCGTCATGTTTCACGCCGAGGGTGGCTATACGGCCAACTTGCCACTCGACGTCGCGCGCAACGACGACGTGATGCTCGCCCTCAAACATGACGGCGAGGACCTGACGCCGGAGCATGGTTATCCCCTGCGGGCCGTCGCCCCGACGCGGTACGGCTGGAAAAGCGCGAAGTGGCTGCGCGGCGTCGAGGTCATGGCCGAGGATCGACAGGGCTTCTGGGAACAGTACGGATATCACAGCAACGCCGACCACTGGCAAGAAGAGCGGTTCGCGGAGTAACGCTCGCTCACAACCTCTCTATTCGCGGGGATCGAGCCGGACGACTCCTTCGGACCGCATCATCACCGTCCGATGAAACCAGGGCGCGGCCAGCGAGAGGTAGATCCGCCCTTCCAGATCGTCAATAAGGCGTTGTGGAATGGCCGAGGCCCCGAATCGCGCACCGGCGAGTGCCCCGGCGATAGCGGCCCGGGAATCGGCCGCACCGCCGCTGTTGACGGCCGCTTCGACCGCATCTTCGAATCGAGCGGCCCGCGCGGCGGCAAACGCGCCCGCGACGACGGCGCCGGCGGTGTCATCTATACCCGCCTCTGCAATCGCCGTATCAGCAGAGTCACCGGCCGCGAGCCGCCGGCTCGTCGCGGCGAGCGCTGCCGCGACCGAGCCAACTCCGACGAATGCACCCGTTCCGGACAGCCATTCCGTGGCTGGCGCGTCGGTACCAGCGGCGAGCACCAGGCCGTGGGCTACGGCGGTGGTCGCGGCGATAGCCACCGGGCTGCCGTGTGTGATGCGTGTCACCGCCTCGGCATCGTGCCGCAAGCGAGTTAGATTGCCCGTACCGCCCGCATGCAGCAAACCGATCGGAATGCCACGTGCCGCGACGTCGCCGGTTGCCGATCCATCCTCGTCAAGCGCCACGACGAAGTTCATGCTCTCTTCGGACCGCGCGAGCGCTGCCCGCGTCTCGGCGCCCATCCACCGCTTCGATTCGCCGCGCGCGAGAAAAAGCATGCGCGCGCCGATATTGTCGGGATCGACGGCGCCTTGGTTCGTCGTAATCGACTCGACGATACACAAGGCGATCTCCGACTCGTCGGTGAACTCCCCCGGCTTAATCTCGACGCCGTCAGCGAAAACGCGCCGGTGGTAGGTGGTCACACGGCCGAGCCGTTGCCGAATCTGGGCGGCGGTCCAACCGGCGACCGGCATCCCCATCGCATCCCCGATCGCCATACCGAGCAAAGCGCCAAGAATACGATCCTGCGTCACGCGTGCGGGCATTCAGAACATCTCCATCGAGGGCGGCAATGCAGCCTACTTTCCCGGCCGTCCCGTCAA
>JBOGUE010000273.1:0-5047 GCA_050695955.1 Thermomicrobiales bacterium
ATCGGGCAGACCTCGCCGGAGACATCCAACGCGCTGCAATTCGGGCATCGCATGCGTCGGCTCCGCCCCCTCGATGCATCGGGGATCCTTTGATCAGTCACCGCAGTTTGGCGGGAACCAGGCCAAGAGTCAATCGAGATGCTATGCTGTCCACCAGATGACTGATCTTGCCGAGGTTGGAGAGCGGTCCATGGTGCTCCAAAAGCCCGCAATCGAAACCAAGACGATCTCCGAGGTGCGCGGCGAACTGGACGAGGTTTTCAGCCGGGTGCGCCATCTCGAGGCAAGAGTCATTGTCGAAGAAGACGGCGCTCCTGTCGCCGCGATCATTTCGACCGAGGATCTCGATCGTCTGGCTCGACTCGATCGAGAACAGCAAGAAGCCTGGGACGTATTAGAGGCCATGCGTGAGCCGTTCCGCGGAGTGCCGACCGATGAGATCGAGCGAGAGGCTGAGCGTGCTTTCGCCGCCGTGCGCGCCGAAAACCGACGACGTCGAGAGGCCGCGCGCGGCAGGTGATTCGAGCAGTTTTGGACGCCAACGTACTCGCGTCTGCATTTCCGGCCCCCGGCAGCATTCCGGCCCAGCTCATCGAGCGCTGGATCGCACGCGAGTTCCAGTTGTTCCTTTCCGAACACATCCTTGATGGGATGGTGCGTGCCTGGCATCAGCCATACTTCCGCGCCCGATACATGCACGTTCAGGGGCAGCGAGCGCTTCGACTCCTACGGGATCGCGCTCAGATTGTGACGCCCGTCGATACCGTGCATGGCGTTGCAGACGATGACGAGGACGATCTGGTGTTGGCGACCGCCGTCGCCGCTCAGGTGCCTTATCTGGTATCTGGTGACAAGGGCCTGCAAAGACTGGGGCACGTTCAAACCATCCGGATCCTCTCCCCTCGCGAGTTCCTCGATCTCCTGCGCCAAGAGGCAGCATCGGTCAACGACGCATGAGTCGTCCTCATCCCTCTGTCATCACGCGACCGCCATTCCTGACGAATGGGTGTAGAATCCCCCGCGCACATGCGATGGGCGGTCCGCGAGGCCGCCGGCCGCGGAAAGGAGCGCGCGATGGCGACGCTGGTCGAGGAGCGCTGCACGGCCTGCCGCAAGGACTCCCCGAACGTCACCGAAGCTGAGATGGCGGAGCTGAAACCGTCGATTCCCGATTGGGCGTTGAACGAGGTGAACGGCGTGCCGCGCCTGGAGCGGACCTACAAGCTGGCCGACTTCGCCGAGGCGCTGGCATTGACCAACGAGGTCGGGGCGCTGGCCGAGGAGGAAGGGCACCACCCGGCGATCCTCACCGAATGGGGGAACGTTCGCGTCTCCTGGTGGACGCACAAGATCCGGGGGTTGCACCGCAACGACTTCATCATGGCGGCGAAAACGGACCGGGCGTACGAGGCGAGGGGGCAGGAGTCAGGAGTCAGGGGTTAGGGGTTAGAGACACGCGCGGCGCGCTCGCCTGCTAGAATGACCAAGATGGTCATGTTGGTCATCTGGGAGGTGGAATATGGTGGCTGAACCGAAGACGTGGTCCGTGGCGGAAGCAAAGACGCATCTCAGCCAGGTGATCGATCGTGCGTTGCACGATGGTCCTCAGACAATCACCCGGCGAGGCCGCGAAACGGTTGTCATCGTGTCGGCCGAGGAGTGGGCACGCAAGACGAAACGGAAGGGCACGCTGTTGGAATTCTTCCAGAACTCTCCGCTGCGCGGCTCGGGAATCGTCATCGAGCGGATCCACGATGAGCCGCGCAAGATCGATCTATGAGTTTCCTGCTTGATACCAACACGGTTTCCGAAGCAGTCAAGCCGAGACCGGACCCGAACGTTGCGGCGTGGATCAATCAACTAGACGAAGCGCTCACTTTCGTGAGCGTGGCCACCCTCGCGGAAGTCAGGCACGGAATCGAACTCATGGTGGCTGGCAGACGTCGGCGGCAGTTGACGACGTGGCTAGACGAAGAACTCCCGGACCGCTTCGGCGGCCGAATCCTCGAGATCGACCGGCGAGTTGCAGACTCCTGGGGAGTCGTGATGGCGCGGGCACAACGACTCGGCGCATCAATCAGCGTCATGGACTGTTTCTTCGCGGCGACTGCCGAGGTGCATGGTCTTACGCTGGCGACCCGCAACGTTCGCCATTTTGCTCCCCTAGGCATCCCGATATTCAATCCCTGGACCTACGAGCTACCAACTGAATAGGGCGGTGGCAAAACCGAAACGGAGACGGCGCAACGGGGCGCTCTGTCGCAAAGACGCGGTATGATGCGACGTAACTCGACGCGAGTAAGGCCGGCGTACGCGGTCGAGGAGTCCTCGTGAAAATCGTGCTCCGCATCCTCAGCTACCTCAAGCCCTATCCTGGGCGGGTAGCGCTGATGTACCTGACCCTCTTTATTGCCCTGGCGGTGCAGCTCACCATCCCGACGGTGCTGGCGGACGCCATCGACCGCGGCATCGTCGACCGGGACGAGGATTACCTGATCCGCGCCGCGGTCCTGATCGTTGTCCTGGCAGGACTGCAAGGGCTCTTCACCTTTATCCGCACCTACATCTCGCAGACCCTGGCCGAGCGCGTCGGTTTCGACCTGCGCAACGAGCTCTACGTCCAGTACCAACGCCTCCCTTTCAGCTATCACGACCGGGAGCATACCGGCCAGCTTATGTCGCGTGCGACTGAAGACATCAACGCTATCCGCGGCATGTTGATGATGAGCTTGCGGGCGCTGGTGCAGGCAGTCGGCACCCTGATCGCGGTGACGGTGATTCTGCTCCGCACCGACCTCCTCCTGGCCGTCGTCGCGCTGGCGACGATGCCGCTCCTGATCTGGTGGTCGATGCGGTTCGGCGTCGCGATCCGGCCGATGTTCCTCCAAGTCCAGCAACAATTCGGGGTGATGACCTCGGCGCTCCAGGAAAACGTGGCCGGCAGTCGCGTGGTTCGCGCCTTCGCCCAGGAGCGCCTCGAGGCAGAGCGTTTCGAGGTCGAGTTGCAGGAACTCTTCGACCGCAACCTGCGGGCGGTCAAGCAGTGGTCCTTCGCCTACCCGATGACCCTGCTGCTCTCCGGCCTGACCCTGGCAGCGGTCGTCTGGCTCGGCGGTTACCGGGTGATGACCGGGGTCATCTCCATCGGCACGCTTGTCGCCTTCAATCGCTACTTGACGTTGTTGAACGAGCCAATCCGCTGGCTCGGCTTCGTGGTCCAGCGGGTGGCCCGCGCCATCGCCTCGGGCGAGCGCATCTTCGAGGTGCTCGACACCACGCCGGCGATCGCCGAGCGGCCGGACGCGCTCGACCTCCGGCCGATGCGGGGCGAGGTCGTCTTCGAGGACGTCGTCTTCTCGTACGCCGGCTCGCGGCGGCAGGCGCTCGACGGCGTCTCCTTTCAAGCCCGGCCGGGCGAGACGGTGGCGTTGCTCGGCCCGACCGGTGGCGGCAAGAGCACGATCATCAACCTGCTGCCCCGCTTCTACGATGTGAAAGAGGGGCGAGTGCTGATCGACGGCCACGACGTGCGCGAGCTCACCCTCGACTCACTCCGCAACCAGATCGCGGCGGTGCTGCAGGAGACCTTCCTCTTCTCGGACAGCGTGCGGGAGAACATCGCCTATGGGCGGCCGGACGCCACCTTCGAGGAGATCGTGGCGGCAGCGCAGGCGGCGAAAGCGCACGACTTCATCGAGGCGATGCCGGAGGGATACGACACGCTGCTCGGCGAGCGAGGGGTGAACCTCTCCGGTGGGCAGAAGCAGCGGGTCGCGATCGCGCGGGCGCTGGTGATGGACCCGGCGATTCTGGTGCTGGATGATGCGACGTCGAGCGTCGACGCCGAGACGGAGCACGAGATCCAGCAAGCGATGCAGACGCTGAGGAAGGGGCGGACGTCGTTCGTGATCGCCCAGCGCCTGAGCACTGTCCGCACCGCGGACCAGATCCTGGTCCTGCGCGCGGGCAAGGTCGTCCAACACGGCACGCACATCGATTTGCTGCGACAGGACGGGTTTTACCGCGAGCTGTACGAGATGCAATTGATGGACGAGGCGGATCGACCGCGGACGGACGGCGCCGTCGCGATCGAACCGCAACCGCAACCGCTCGCGCCATCCCTCCGCCGGACCGGAGCGACCAGTTGATCCGACGCTCCACGTCGGGCGATGGGCTGTGGAGCATGAGTCGCCGACATGCAAGCTCAGGAACGGACGTCATCAGTACCAAGGGAGATGCGGAATTGGCGGTGCGGCTGATCGGGCCGCGTCACCCTGCCGACCGGGATCAGGAGTCGGGAGGGGCACTGCTGCCAGGTGCCAACTGGGTAACCGGTGGTGCCAGCCGGGGTGGGGATGACGGGGCACCGCCCCGGGCGAGGTGAAGCGCTGCCCAGGCCCGCACCCTCGCCGGATGTGCCGCTTGCTGGGTACATTAACAGAGCATATGTTCTGTGTCAAGGGGTTGCGTCCGCTTTTGCAATGGCCCTAGTGGACACAGCACGCCTCCCGTAATAAGCTGAACACATGAGCTATACGTACAGCAACCTATCGTTGCCGCTGACCCACCGTGAGACACCCATTGACGCGCCAGCCCCGGGCCATCGTGCGCTGGAAGATCCAGCCTTTCCGTTTGAGGAGCTCGGTGAGATAGCGGAGCTTGAGAGTTGGCGCAAAGAAGTCAATCGACCAATCTATCATCTCCACAAGTGGTGGGCGCAGCGCCTCGGATCCGTCTTTCGCGGCATCCTTATCGCGGCCGTTGAACAAGACCCGTCTTGCGTCATGCCCGCCTTCTACCTACCGACGCGGTACTTGGGCACAACGGTGTTTGATCCGTTTATGGGCAGCGGTACCACCATCGGCGAGGCGCTAAAGCTGGGGATGCGAGGCATCGGCCGCGATATCAACCACGTGGCCTACTTTGCGGTTCGCAATGCGCTCACTCGCTATGCGCCAGACCAGGTTATCGCAACCTTTGAGGTGATCGAACGCGACATCGCGCCGCAACTACGAACCTATTACACCACCCGCCTGGAGAGCGGAGT
>JBOGUE010000274.1:0-2838 GCA_050695955.1 Thermomicrobiales bacterium
CTCCAGCCGCGGCGCCCCACCGCCTCGGGCACCCCGTCCACAGGAGCGCGTGCCCAACCCTGACCGCGTCGACGCCGAGGATGAGCGACTGACCAAGGAGATCGTCAAAGAGTTGCTCACCCGTATGGGCGTCGTCGCCGACGTTGTGGCCGTCGATAACCCGTCATCTGTCGCGCTCAGCCCGGAGGACCCCCCGACGATCTTCATCGACGTTCTGGGCCGCGACCTGGGCATGCTGATCGGCCGCCGCGGCGAGAATCTGGCGCAACTCCAGTACATGGTGAACCTGCTCGCCAACCGGAAACTGGGTGAGTGGACGCGGGTTATCGTCGACGTCGAAGGCTATCGCTCGCGGCGGGAAGAGTCGTTGGTCGGTCTGGCAGAGCGCGTGGCGCGGCAGGTGGCGCGCAGCCGCCGCCCGATCATCCTCGAACCGATGCCCCCCAACGAGCGGCGCATCGTCCACCTCACTTTGCGCGGCAACACCGAGGTGACGACCGAGAGCAACGGGGAAGGGACGAACCGCCGAATTACGGTGCAGCCGCGTGTCTGACGACGGAGGGCGGCAAGGACGGCAGGGGCGGCTAGGGCGGCAAGGAGAAGAGGGGCCGAAGCCGGTGCCGGGCCCGAGGCGGCAGGCGCCGAAACCGCGGGAGCCGTTGGGCACGCGGCGTCAGCTCTCGGGGTTGCAAACCAGCCGCACGCCGGAATACCTGGTCATTGGGCATATCTGCGCCGATCTGCTGCCGGATGGCACGTCCGTCCTCGGCGGCACCGCCCTCTACTCTGCCCTGGCTGCCGCCCGGCTCGGTTGGCGCGTCGGGGTGCTGACGCGCGGCGCCTACGGCCAGACGATCCACGGTGTGTCGATTCCGTCCCTTGAACCATACGCGGACGAGCTGAGCATCGTCGTCCAGGATGCGGACCAACCGACCGTCTTCATCAACGAGTACTCCGCCGGCCGCCGGGTGCAGACGCTGCCGCATTGGGCCGGTCCCATCGACCTGCGCGGCCTCCCGCCCCATTGGCGCAATGCCCGCGTCATCCATCTCGGCCCGATCGCGCAAGAGATCGACCCGAAGCAGACCGGTGGCTTAACCCCCTACTTCCTCGGTCTGACGCCGCAGGGATGGATGCGCGACTGGCCGCGCGAAAGCGGCGGTCGCGTGAAGCTCATTCATCTGCGCCTGCCCCCAGAGCTCCTCGGCCGCGTCGATGGCGTGATCGTCAGCGACGAAGAGATCGCCCTCTCCCGCGACACCGTCGAGCGCGTCGGCGCCCGTCGCCTCGGCGTCATCACGAAGGGCGAACACGGCGCCCGCGTCTTTTACGGTGGGCAACACGTCGACTTGCCGGGCTATAAGGTGCCGACTCGCGATCTGACCGGCGCGGGCGATGTCTTCGCCGCGGCCTTCTTCATCAAGGCGACCGACCGCGCGGCCTCGGCGATCACCGCCGGCCGCTTCGCCAACGCCGTCGCCGCCCTCAGCCTGCGCGCCGTCGGCTCCGACGGCGTCCCCACCATCAAGGAAGTGGACGAGTTCCTGAAGCAGGCCGAGGAACGTCGATGACGAGGCGACAGGCGTTAGGCGTCAGGCGTCAGGAGGTGCGTCGTCCTTCTGTCGCCTGTCGCCTGTCGCCTGTCGCCTAACCGATGGACGGCTCGACGATCGCCGCTATCGCAACTCCTGCCGGCACGGGCGGGGTCGGTATGGTGCGGATCAGCGGTCCGGAGGCGCCTGAGGTGGCGGCGCGCATCTTTCGCCGGGGCAGCACCGGCAAGGCGCCCAATCTGCGCCGCACCGCATCGCACCGGCTGATCTACGGGCGCATCGTCGATCCTGCCACCGAGAATCCCATCGATGAGGCGCTGTTGGCCTGGATGGTCGCGCCGCGCACCTATACCCGCGAGGACACCGTCGAACTCACCTGCCACGGCGGACCGGTACCGCTACGCGAAACGCTGCGCGTCGTACTGGCGGCCGGGGCACGGCATGCCGAACCGGGCGAGT
Organism: Thermomicrobiales bacterium; assembly: GCA_050695955.1. Classification (GTDB taxonomy): domain Bacteria; phylum Chloroflexota; class Chloroflexia; order Thermomicrobiales; family UBA6265; genus JBOGUF01. The sequence goes on from JBOGUE010000274.1 coordinate 2,013, forward strand.
TCACGTTGCGCGCCTTCCTCAACGGGCGACTCGACCTCTCCCAGGCGGAAGCAGTCCTCCAGGTCGTTGGGGCGCGCACCGCCGAGGCGCTGCACCTGGCCGTCGATGACCTCGCCGGCGACCTCAGCCGCCGATTGCGACCGGCGCGGGACGCGGTCGTCTCCCTCCTCGCTTTCCTCGACGCCGCCGCCGACTTCCCCGAAGATGAGATCCCACCGGCCGACGTCGACGCCGATCTGGTCACCGCCGAACGGGCGCTGGCGGAGGTCGTCGCCGGTTCCCGCGCCGGCATGCTCTACCGCGAGGGCGCCCAGATCGCGCTGGTCGGCCGGCCAAACGTCGGCAAGAGCAGTTTGCTCAACGCCCTGCTGCGGGCCGACCGCGCCATCGTCACGGCCATCGCCGGCACCACCCGCGACGTCATCGCCGAAACGGTGAACCTGCGCGGCATCCCGGCCACCCTGCTCGACACGGCCGGCATCGTCGACACCGCCGGCGTCGTCGAACGTCTCGGCATCGAACGCAGCCGCAAAGCGCTGACGGCCGCCGCCGCCGCGGTCCTCGTCCTCGACGGCAGCGTACCGCCGATGGATGAAGATGTCGCGGTCGCGCGGTTGCTTGCGGACCGGTTGGAAGGCGCCGGCCCGCCGCCGGTCGTCGTCGCTATCAACAAACGAGACTTACCCATCCACGAAAATCAAGCCGTGGTCTTGAGGCATTTGCCGGATTGCCCCGTGGTCGAACTTTCGGCTTCGGAAGGGCACGGAATCAATCAATTGGAACTGGAACTCGCAACACTCCTGACTGGTGAAGCTGCCGGCCACAG
>JBOGUE010000275.1:0-6151 GCA_050695955.1 Thermomicrobiales bacterium
AGATAAAGCAGACCGACCACCCGATCGCCGGCCAGCAAGGGCAGGCCGAGGACCGACTGGATGTGAAAGCGGCGGATGAAACTGCTGTCGATCTCTTTCGGCGCGTCCTTGGCGTAGAGCCGCTGCCGGGTGACGGTCAGCCACACATTTGGGCCGTAGTGCGTTGGCAACAGCTCTGCCGGCGCCTTCCCCTGTGCCACGTCCGCTAAGTAGTGGGCGAGTTGGTCGTGCATGTCGGAGAGGGACCCGGCGAGGTCCTCCTCCGGCAGCCCGCTGGCGACCGGCGCGTAATACGCCTGGACGTCGGCGTCGTAGAGGTAGAGCGAGAGGATATCGGCGCCGGACGCCTGCCGAAACCGCGCGACGACGTCGCGCAGAACGGCGAAGAGACCGGCGGCTGAGGTGGTGGTCGCGGTCGCGATTTCGGTCGCGGGCTCGGACATCGCGCGCTCCTTCCGGGTGCATTGTCCACGCCCGCGGATCATACCCCGTGCCGTCTGCTCCGCGTCGCCCACGGCTCGTCCTGCCGCGCCCCGCCGCTGCACCCAGCACCCTCTTGACACGTCGTCCTCCATTGCCTATTGTATGTTGCATGCAATCTGCAATCGGTCTCGCCGAGTTCAAAACCCGCGAGCAAGCCGCCTACGAAGTCCTCCGTCGCGCCATCATCGATGGCCGCCTCGGCCCAGGCGAGGGACTCGTCGTCAGCCGCCTCGCCGCCGACCTCGGCGTCAGCCGCATCACCGTCGCCAACGCCCTCAAACGCCTCGCCGGCGAGGACTTCGTTCGTCTCACCCCGCACAAGGAAGCGGCCGTGACGCCGCTGGCCCCTGAAGATATCCGTGAGATCTACCTCATGCGCGCCGAGCTCGAAGCCCTCGCCGCGCAAGAAGCCGCGCCGAAGATCACCGGCGCCGACCTCACCGACCTCCACGATCTGAACGACGAGATCGGCCGCCGCAAAGAACGCCTGCCCCTCGATATCCGCTCCATCCGCGCGGCCGACCTCGACTTCCACCACCGCATGCGCGAGATCGCCGTCATGCCCTACCTGGCCCAAACCCTCCAAAACCTGGCCGACCGTTGCGAGGGCTATCGCGCCCGCACCCTGGACGAGCGCCAACTCGTCGTCCCCGGCCCCGAACGACACAGCGATATCCTCGTCGCCCTCGATTCTCGAAACGCCGGCGCATCGGCGATCGCCATGCGCCGGCACGTCCTCGCCGGCATGGACGCGGTGCTGGACGTCCTCGGCCGTTCAGCCGTCATCATCGAAAGGGGGTCGCCGACCCGTCCGTCGTAGGGGAGGGACCTGCGCCGGAACCGCGCGCAATTGGCAGTTCGTACTGAAGGAGGAGACATCTCGATGACCGACAACGCGACCGGCAACCGCAATGTCCAGGGACTGCTCAATGCCTACCACTCCGGCGGCATCTCACGGCGCTCGCTGATCAAGGGGCTCACCGCCCTCGGCCTCGGCGCACCCCTTGCCTCGCTGATTGCCGACGGCCGGGCCAGCGCCCGTCAGGCCACGCCATCCAGCCGCGAATCGAGCGGTGAGTTGACGGTTGTGATGCCCCGCTCGTTGGTGGCTCTTGACCCGCATGGCGCGCAAAGCGTCGAGGAGGCGACGGCCGTCGTTTCCTCCCACCTCTTCGACAGCCTTGTTGCCCGTGACCCGACCTCCGGCGAGTTGATTCCGCGTCTCGCCCTCTCCTGGCAGCCGCTCGACGACCTGACCTGGGAGTTTCATCTGCGCGAAGGGGTCACGTTCCACGACGGCAGCCCGTTCACGTCCGCCGACGTCAAGGCCACGCTCGAGCGCGTCAAGACGCTGGAAGGTCCGCTGGCGCCGCTCTGGGCGCTGGTTTCCGGTGTCGAGACGCCCGACGACCTGACCGTCCACTTCAAAGCGACCGAGCCGCAAGGCACCGTCCCGGCCAGCGCCTCGCTGCTCTTCATCACACCGGCGGCGCTCTCCAACAACGAGGGCTTCTTCGACCAACCGGTCGGGCTGGGGTCGTATACATTCGCCTCGTGGACTCGTGATTCCGAGCTGCGCCTGGAAGCGAACCCCGATTTCTGGGGCGGCGCTCCCGGCGTCCAAACCCTGATCTTCCGCGACATCCCGGAGGTCGCCGCGCGCGTCACCTCCCTGGAAACCGGCGAAATCGACTTCACCTACGCGCTGCCCGCCGACCAACTCCCCGCGCTCCAGGAGAATCCGGAACTCACCATCGCCTCGACCCCCACCTACGCCTACTACTTCAACTGGTTCAACAATGCGCGAGAGCCCTTCACCGACGTGCGCGTGCGCCAGGCGATGGCCCACGCCCTCGACGTCGACACCATGGTCAACGATTTGCTCCAAGGCGTCGGCACGCGCGCCCAGGCGCCCATCCCATCGACCGTCTTCGGCTTCGCCCCACAGACGCCCTACGCCTACGACCCCGACCAGGGGATGGCGCTGCTGGCCGAGGCCGGTCTCGAAGGGGGCTTCGAAACGCACGTCATCTGGAATCCCGGCTCCGGCCCGCAGGACCGCGAGCTGATCCAGACCATGATCTCCAACTGGGCCGCGATCGGCGTCACCGTCGAGAGTCGCGAGATGGAGCGCGCCGCGTGGCTCGACGCCCTCCTCGCCCTCGATTGGGACATGGACTTCCAGACGAATACCGTCCGCACCGGCGACGCCGACTTCACCCTGCGCCGTCTCTACACCTCGACCGCCAACCGCCTTGGCTATGCCAACCCGGACGTCGACCAGATTCTCGTCGACGCCGCCGCGGCAAATGACCAGGTTCAACGGGCGGATCTCTACGCCCAGGCCTGCCAGATCATTTGGGATGAGGCTGCCGGCATCTTCCCCTTCGACCTGATCGAGAACTACGTCCACCGCACCGGTATCAGCGGATTCGTCCCCGCTCCCAGCGTCGTCCCGACCTTCGAAACCGTGACCGTGGAGGAGTAGGAGTCAGGAGTCAGGAGTCAGGGGTCAGGGACGACGGGCCGTGTTCTCCCTGACTCCTGACTACTGACACCTACTCCGCTGACCCCCAAACGCCTATGACGACCTACATCCACCGCCGCATCGCCTACGCCCTCTTCGTTTTGTGGGGCGCGCTGTCGATCATCTTCGTCACCATCCGGATCGTCCCCGGCGACCCGGCGTCGATGATGCTCGGCGCCGGCGCCACCGAGGACGACGTCGCCGCGTTGCGCGAACGCCTCGAGTTGGACGATCCGCTACCGGTGCAATACGTCCAGTTCCTGGGCGACGCCGCCCGGCTCGACTTCGGAGAGTCGCTCTGGCTGAACCGGCCGGTCTTGACCTCGGTCGGCGAACGGGTCGCGTCAACGGGTCGCCTGGCGGTCACGGCGATGGCGATCGCGTTGCTGGTCAGCTTTCCGCTCGGCATCTTGGCCGCGCTGAAACAGCGCACGGTGATCGATGGACTGATCTCGGTCGTCTCGCTGGTCGGCCAGTCGGTACCCAGTTTCTGGCTCGGAATCATGTTCATCCTCGTCTTCGCTCGCCAGTTGCAATTCTTGCCAAGTGCCGGCTCGGAGAGTTGGCAGCATCTGATCCTGCCCAGCCTCACGCTGGCCCTGCCGCTCGTCGGCGTCCTCACCCGGTTGGTCCGCAGCGGTCTCTTGGAGGTAATGCACGAGGACTACATCCGGACCGCCCGCGCCAAAGGGCTGACCTCGAGCACTGTCCTCACCGGGCACGCAATGCGCAACATGCTGATTCCGGTCGTCACGGTGGTCGGGTTGCAGATGGGGCATCTGCTCGGCGGGGCGGTGATCGTCGAGATGGTCTTCGGCTGGCCCGGCGTCGGCCGCTTGCTGGTCGATGCCATCTTCCACCGCGACTACCCGCTGGTGCAGGCCGCCATCCTCTTCATCACCGGCGGTTTCATCCTGATCAACCTGCTCGTCGATCTCAGCTACGTCTACCTCGATCCCCGGATCCGGCTGTCATGACCGCCAGGTCCGCCACCGCCGGCATACCGGACAATGCCACGACCCGCGTGCGCGTCACCGCGAATGCCCGTCGCCTGACCCGCCGCACGCGTCTCTTCCTGTGGGCGCTGCCGATCCTCTCCTTTATCGCCATTGCCCTGCTCGGCCCGGCGATTCGCCCGTACGACCCGATTACGGTCAACACCGGCGCCCGCCTGATGGAGCCGATGACGGTGCTCGACGACGGCAGTCGCGCCTGGCTTGGCACTGATCAGGTCGGCCGCGACATGCTCGCCCAGGTCCTGCAAGGGGCGCGCATCTCCCTCCTCGTCGGCGGCGCGACCGTCCTCTTCGCCGGGTTGATCGGGATGGTTCTCGGGGTGCTGGCCGGCTTCTATGGCGGGTTCCTCGACGGACTACTCATGCGCCTCGCGGATATCCAACTCGCATTCCCGTCGATCCTGCTTGCGATCATGATCGCCGCCGTCCTCGGCCCCAGCGTTGCCAACGTCATCATCACCCTCTCGCTCACCCGCTGGGTCACCTTTGGCCGCGTCGCCCGTGCCGCCACCCTGACCGCCAAGGAGCGCGAATACGTCCTCGCTGCCCGCGCCATCGGCGCCAACGGCCCGCGCCTCCTGGCGCGCCACGTCGTCCCGGCCACGATCGCGCCCCTGATCGTGATCGCCACCGTCGAGGTCGGTCTGGTGATCATTGCCGAGGCCTCGTTGAGCTTCCTCGGCCTCGGCACGCCGCCCGATCAACCCTCCTGGGGCCAAACCGTCGCCAACGGCCGCGCCTACCTCAACACCGCCTGGTGGATCTCGACCATGCCCGGCCTGGCCCTCAGCCTCGTCGTCATCGCCGTCGGCGCCTTCGGCGATCGCCTGCGCGATTACCTGGACCCGCGAGCAAGGCGATAGGCGTTAGGAGAACGCATGCGGCAATGACATCACTCGTAGGGGGCACAGTGGCTGCACACCGGATGGCATTGGCATGGGCGTCCGTCCCCCTAACGCCTAACGCCTATCGCTTATCGCCTATCGCCTGGGAGCAACTATGGAATACCGCACCTTCGGCACCACCGATCTGCACACATCCGTCATCGGCTTCGGCACCTGGCCGATCGGCGGCGCCCACTACGGCGCCAGCGACGACGCCGACGGCATCCGCGCCATCCAGACTGCCCTCGCCGCCGGCGTGACCTGCTTCGATTCCGCCCCGTCCTACGGCAACGGCCACGCGGAAGAACTGCTCGGTCGCGCGCTCGCCGGTCATCGTGACGAAGCAATCATCGTCACCAAGGGCGGTCTGGTCTGGGACGCGGAGAGCAACGTCCACGGCCGCAACAGCCGCGCCGACTGGCTCGAAACGCACTTGGACGACAGCCTGCGCCGCCTCGACACCGGCTACGTCGACCTCTTTCTCATCCACTGGCCCGATCCTGCCACGCCGCTGGAGGAGGTTGCGGCGGGCCTGACCGGCCTGATCGCGACCGGCAAGACCCGTCACGCCGGCGTCTCCAACTTCACCGGCGAGCAGGTCCGCACCCTCACGGCGGCGATGGGCGGCGCGCCCGTTGCCGCCAATCAGATCTCCTTCAGCCTCTTCGACGGCCGCTGGGCGCGGAGTACCTTCCCGGCCTGCCACGACCTCGGCGTCGGCGTCATGGCGTACGGTCCGCTCGCCCACGGCCTCCTCGCCGGCGCCTTCACGCGCAACACCGTTTTCGATCCTTCCGATTGGCGTGCCGCCGGCGTCATCTTCGGCCAACCGTTACTGACACCGGAGAACCGCGACCGGAATCTGGACGTGGTGGATCGATTGAAGGAAGCCGCGGACGGTCTCGGCGTTAATCTGCCGCAATTGGCCATCGCCTGGGCGCTGGCCCACGACCCGGTCAGCGTCGCCCTCGTCGGCGCGCGAAACGAACACGAAATCGCGGATGCGATCGGCGCGGCGACGGCGCGGTTGACCGACGCGGACATGGAGGCAATCGCGGTGATCATGCAGGACGCGGCAGGATTGACCGATGCGATGCTGACATGATCGTGGTCGCATCATTCGCGGCCAGGGACCAGACAGAGGGGCAGACACCCGTGCCAGAATCAATCACCTACACCAAATCCATCCCCGTCACCGCCGAAACCGACGTTCTTGTCGGCGGCGGCGGTCCGGCCGGCAT
>JBOGUE010000276.1:0-9907 GCA_050695955.1 Thermomicrobiales bacterium
CCATTGCCGCGAGCGCCGCCGCAACCGTTGAGAACGCGCCAAAGAGGGTCGCGCCCTCTGCCCGGAACTGGGCGCCGTCGTGTGCGGCGATCGCCCCGCCGACGACCTCACCCTGACGCTCCAGCAACGCCCGTCGCTCGGCGGGCGACACCCCACCGCCACCGTCTCCTAGATCGGAGACCAGAAAGGTTACGGTTCCAGTCGGGAGGCTTGGCATACAAGGATCCGTAGACGCCAGTCGCCAGTAGGTCGTTTCGTCCCACTCACGACGAACGATTAGCGACGGGCGACAGGCGACAGGCGACTGGCGAATGACAATGCGCAATCAAGATCCCGCCACAGATCATCGACGTCTTCGAGGCCGACGGAGAGACGGAGGAGGGCCGGGTCGGCCGTTTCGCCGGCCCAGCGGGCACGACGTTCCATCAACGATTCGACGCCGCCAAGGCTGGTGGCCGGCACCCACAGCCGGCAGGCCTCGACCACTGCCTGCGCCGCGTCCGCGCCACCATGAACCAACAATGACAGCATGCCTCCGTAACCGCCCGTCATTTGCCCACGCGCAATCTGGTGGCCGGGATCGTCCGGCAGACCTGGATAGTAGACATGCGCGACGGCCGGGTGATGCAGGGCGCGAGTGGCAAGTTCTAAGGCCGACGCCGCCTGTCGTTTGATGCGCAGCGGCAGCGTCTGCATGCCCCGCCGAGCAAGCCAGCACGAGAAGCCGTCCGGCTGGGTGCCGAAGCTGTTGCGGCGCGCACGTAGGCGCGTGGCCAGGTCGGCGTCGCGGCAAATCACCGCGCCCATGATTAGGTCGCTGTGGCCAGCGATGTACTTGGTGACGCTGTGCATCGAGGCGGTTGCGCCAATGTCGAGTGGTCGTTGCAGGATCGGCGTGGCAAAGGTGTTGTCGCAGGCCCAGGGGACGCCGCGCCGGGCCGCGATCTCGTCGATGGCGCGCAGATCGCTGATCGCCAGCAAAGGATTGGTCGGCGTTTCCGTCCAGAGGAAGCTCGCTCCATTGAGAGCCCGGTCGAGCGCATCGAGGTCTTGCAGGTCGACCAAACGCACCTCGACCCCATGGCGGGTGAGGTAGTCCTGGGCATAGACGCGAACGCCGTAATAGGCGTCCTCCGGCATGACCAATGCGCTGCCCGGCGTTGCCTCTTCGAAGAGCGCGGCCGCCGCGGCGATACCGGCGTTGAAGGCGACCGCGTCCGCGCCGCCTTCGAGCTCCGCCAAGGCACGCTCCAACGGACCGTACGCGGGACTGCCGGCGCGGGCATAGGCCGGGAGTCCGGGCGCTGGCGGTCCGGCCAGGACAAAGGTCGAGGACAATTCAATCGCCGGCGACAAGCCGTCACCCGCTTCGGGATCGACCCCGCCTCTCACGGCGATGGTCGCGGATCCCCAACCGTTTTCATGTGAAGTCGCGGTCATGAGTGGCCCCTAAACATTCCCGGCGTCCTTCGCCCGAAGCGGCGTGACCCCCGCCTCGCGGTCCTCGAAACGGGCCAGCATAAACAGGAGCGATGAGAGCCGGTTGAGATAGCGCAGGACTTCTGGATTGGTGACGACGCCCGCTTGCGCCAACGAAACGGCTTCGCGTTCTGCCCGCCGGACGACGGTGCGGGCGACGTCGAGCGCCGCGCCGGGCAGCGTATCGCCGGGCAAGATGAAGTGCGGCGGCAGCGGGACCTCTGCCGAGAGTTGATCGGTCAACACTTCTAGGCGCGTCACCCGTTCGGCCAGCAGGACGTATTGCTCCGGCCGGATGTCCACGGAGAATGCAAGCTCGGCCATGATCCGGTAGAGGTCGCGCTGGACTTCGGTCAACCACTCCTTGGTTCGAACTGACGTCGCGACTGCCCGCCCGAGCCCGATCTGGGAGGTCGCCTCGTCGAGCGATCCGATCAGGCCGATGCGCGGGTCGTCCTTCCCCACCCGCTCGCCGAGCAGGTCGGTCGATCCCTGGTCTCCTTTACCGGTGTAGAGGCGCACGTCGTTCTCCGGGTGAAAAGGCGGCAACTCGGCAAGGATACCGTAGGATTTCGGCAGGCGCTGGCCGGAGGGATCAGGTTTCGAAAAGGGTGCGGGGAGGCATCGATACGGTGAGATGTCCCCGCGTCGTGTCGTCCCACGTGCTACCGGCAACTTCGAGTGCGATCCGCAGGGCGCCGACGACCGGCTCGAAGGGACTGTGCAGCGGAAGCACCTCTGGCGATGATGTCTGGACGCGGGCGATCAGGGCGCCGGCGTGCAGGCGCGAGGGATGACGAAAGATGCCGCCGGCGAGGACGAGGGTAAAAGCGGCGCCTTCGATGCCGACGCGGCGCGCGGCGGCTAAGGCGCAGTCGCCCAACGCCGTCCCATGCTCCTCGACGATGCAACGCGCGACCGGATCATCCCGGTCCGCTTCCTCCATGAGCAGGCGAACCAGCCCACTGATGCGCATCGGCGACGGATCGACTCGTCGAGTCAGCAAATGTAGAACATTTTCAACGTTCTCTCTGTTGTAGTGGGCGAGGACACGCGGCGTCAGGGATGTCGGCTGGTCGAGGCCGAGGTCGGCGCGGTAGACAGCGCGGAGCGCCCTGCGCGCGAGGTCGACGGCGCCGTCCGGTTCTTGCCAGAAGCTGGCATGCCATCTCGCGCCGTCCGGCGATCGTGCCGCCGTCGCCGAGCCGGTGCCACAGACGACCGCGACGCCGAACCCGTCCGGGGAGCCGGCGTAGAGTCCACCGACCGCGTCGTTGACGATCGTCACAGTCCGACCGAACCGGCGTTTGGTCATCTCAGCATGGAAGAAGTCGAAATCCTCAGGCCAATCGGCCCCGCAGAGACTAAAGCCGCCCGCGACCAGGCTGTCGGGCGGGATGCCCGCGGCCCGGACCGCGATCGTGACCGCCTCTGCGATGTTGGTGATGGCTTCTTCGGGCGATGGGCCGTAGAGGTTGCTGCCGCCGGCCCTGCCACATCCAACAACGGTCCCGGCCAGATCGGCGACGAGCGCGAGCGTCTTCGTCGCTCCGCCATCAACTCCGAGGACGTAGTGCGCCATCGACGCATTTGGCCTTTCCAGTCATTTCGTCCCAGGCATCGCGGTCGGCGATGACGGTGACGTCGGGCATTGTCAGGAGAAACGAGGCGGGCACGTCCGGGGTCACCGGCTCGTTGAGCGTGCGGTGGAGGATACCCCGTTTGTGGCAGCCGGAAACGACCAAGAGCACCCGGCGCGCGCCGAGCACGGTCGCCATCCCGGCGGTCATCGCCTGGCGGGGGACGTGGTCGCGGCCGCCCCAGTATCTGCCGTTGCTCTCGATGCTTTCTTCTGTGAGGTCGACGACTCTGGTCGGTGCGTCGGGGGCGCTGGGCGGTTCATTGAAGCCGAGATGGCCGTTTGGACCGAGTCCGAGGATGGCGAGGTCGATGCCACCGATCTGGCGCACGTCCTCGTCGTAGGCACGGCAGGCAGCGGCTGGATCGGGCGCGTCGCCCGGCAGGCGGATCACGTTCCCGTGCGGTATGCCGAGCGGATCGACAAATGCACGGAGCATCCAGCCGTAGAGCGAGCGGTGGTCGTTAGCGCCGATGCCAAGATACTCGTCGAGTTGAACGACACGCAATTGCAATGCATCGAATGCACCGCGTTGATGGCGCGCGCTAAGTTCCTGGTAGAGACCCATCGGCGTCGATCCGGTGGCCGCCAATATCGCCGCGCTCGGGTTGCCGGCGATGACCTCAGCGACCATTTCTGCCGCGGCCTGGCTCAGCGATGCGTAGTCGTCAGTGACGATCAGATCCACGGAAGAGGTCCTCAATGCAGGAGCCGCTCCGGCAGGTGCGCCCGGTGGGCGGCGGCCATCTCGTCGTACATCGCCTCGGCCTTGGTCAAGGTAAGGACGAGCGGGTTGCTGGCGAGCGCCTGAATCGCTTCGCGGCGGGTGCCGCACCAGGCCGCATCCGCCGTCAGCGACTGATACTCCCCCAACATCTTAACGAGGCCCACGACTGGCGTGGGCAGTGTGCCGGAGGAGAGCGGTGTGACGCCGTGGCGGTCGACGAAGCCCGGAACCTCGACCACGAGGTCGTCTGGGAAGTCGGCGATAGCGCCCTGGTTCGGCACGTTGACCGGCCACACTTCCCGCCGGTCGTTGACAATGGCGTCGAGCACATCGATCGCCAGTTCCAGCTCGTTGATGCCGCCGCGCGAGCGGGATGGGTCGAGCGCCGGCTCGTCTGCCTCTGCCTGTTCGCGGTAGTGCCGCCAGTAGTCCGGCACCGCGGCCATGATGTCCTGGGCGCGGGTCGTCGGTTTCTGCTGGAGCGATGCCAGGATCTCGTCGCGATAGTAGTAGTAGGTGAAGTAGTCAGCGGGGATGGCGCCCATTGTCGCGGCGAGCTTGAGCCGGCGTAGTCGCCAGGTATCCGTCTCTGGATCATCTTTGACGCGCTCGTAGGCGTCACGCAGCAGCGGCATCATGTCCTGCCCGTCGTACAGGTGGCGGACGCTCCAACTGCCGTGGTTGAGGCCGATCATCACCGCGTCGACCAAATCGGGGTCGAGCCCGGCGTCCTCGGCCAGGTGGCGCGGGAAAATGATCGGGCCTTCGCAGAGCGAGACCGTCGGAATATCGGTATGACGCGTCACCGCTTGCGAGACGATATTGATCGGGTTGGTGTAGTTGACGAGGATTGCCCGCGGGCAGACTGCCTCCATGTCGGCGACGATCCCCTGCATGACGTGGATCGAGCGCAAGGCCATGAAGAAGCCGCCCGGTCCCTGCGTTTCCTGCCCGATCACGCCGTGTTTGAGCGGGATGCTCTCGTCGAGGTAGCGCGCCTCGAACCCGCCGGGACGAAAGCTCGTCAAGACGGCGTCGCAGTCCGCCAATCCCGCGCGGCGGTCGGTCGTCACCGTGATCGTCAAGTCAAGCCCCTTGGCGCGGGCCAGCTTCTCGGCGATCGTGCGGACGAGTGACAGCCGTTCCTCGTCGAGGTCGATCAAGACCACCTTGGAGCCGTTGAAGTTCTCTCCCTGGTGGATGAAGGACGCCATCGTGCCTGGCGCCCGCGTGCTCCCGCCGCCGATGTAGGCCAACTTGATTCGCGCCATCTGGAGTCCTTCCTGGTCGGTACTCGGCCCATAGATGCCATGAATGCAGATATATGGAGAAGGGCAAGCATGGACACTGCCGCCTTCGCCGCCCTCGCGTGGTAGCATAGCCCGCCGGGCGCGGGGACGCGCCCCTTCCCTTGCGCCGTGGACGGAACTGGAGGCAATGGTCGCACCCAATCGCGCACGTAACACCTTCAGGCGGACCGACACGATTCGGGTCGGCGTAATCGGCGCCGGTTTCGGCGCCGCCGTTCATATCCCCGCCCTGCATTTCTTGCCGGAGACCGAGGTCGTCGCCGTCTGCGCGCGGCGACCGGAGCGCGCCCACCTCGTGGCGGCGCAGCACCGCATCCCGACCGCCGTTGCCGACTACCGCGAAATCATCCGCAATCCGGCGATCGACGCGGTCGTCATCGCCACGCCGCCCTACTTGCACCACTCGATGGCCATTGCCGCGCTCGAAGCCGGCAAGCACATCCTTTGCGAAAAGCCGATGGCGCGCAATCTGGCCGAAACGCGGGATATGGTCAAGATCGCCGCGCAGGCTCGTGTGGTGGCGATGGTCAACCACGAGTTCCGTTTCATGCCGGCTCGCGCGCGCGCCAAAGAGCTGATCGACGAGGGCTATCTGGGGGAACCACGGTCGGCGTCGCTCGTGGTCTTCCGCTCGAACCTGTCCGATCCCAACGACACGCCGTTCGGCTGGCTGATGGAACAGGACAAGGCCGGCGGCATGCTCGGCGCGGCCGGCTCGCACCACATCGACGCGCTCCGCTGGTGGTATGGCGAGGTCAAGGGTGTGACCGGGGCGACGGCGACGATGGTGAAGCGCCGCCGGTTAGCCGACTCGACCGGCACGGCGCCAGTCGATGCCGACGACACCTTCGCGTTCATCCTCCGGTTCGTCAACGGCGCAATCGCCACTGTTCACTTCACGGCGACCGGCGCCCGCGACGGCGGCGAGCACATCACCCTCTCCGGCTCCGAGGGGATGCTGATTATGCAGGACGATGGCCGACTCTACGGCGCCCGCCGTCATGAGCCATACATCACCGACATGCCGATCCCGGATCGTCTTCTCGGAGGCGTGCCCACATTCGATCATCCTCTGACCGCACCGACCGTGCGCTTGCTCCGCGAGTGGGTCCGCGCCATTCGCACCGGCGTCACCGGCACCCCCTCATTCGCCGACGGCGCCAAAGTGCAAGAGATCCTCGACGGCGTCTCGCGTTCCAGCCACCAGGGGCGCTGGATTGATGTCAGCGGCGCCCGTTTCGGCATCGGCGGCATCGCCTAGCGGACCAAGAGCAGATTGCGTGTCCATCCTCGCACGAAAGGGGCGTCGTGCGCTCGATGCGGACTATACTCACGTCGTTATTGCGATTGCGTGAAAGGGATGGGCATGGTTCACGAACCATTGGCCGAATCCAAGTCCACGGTCCGTCGCGTCGCGTTGCCGCCACTTGAGTTCCCCTCGCCTCAGGAAATACATCGGCGGCGTATTCTCTTCGAGCGGGCAATGGTCCTCCGCGCGGAGATTGGTCCAATCGGGATCAACACCGACGAATTGGTTCACCAAGCGCGCGAGGAGGCCGATGCGAGAGACTCCTAGACTCCCAGTCTTTGTGGTTGACGCCTCGGTTGCTACCAAGTGGTATTTGCTTGATGAGGAAGACACGCGGGCCGCCGACGCGGTACTGGCGGATTTTCGTGAGGGTCGAATACTGCTCGTTGCCCCGGACCATATTCGGTATGAAGTCGCTAGCGCCATCCAAAACGCGTACCGGACGAATCGACTAACGAATGACCAGGCGCAGCGAGCAACCGCTGAGTTCCTCAGCTGGCACATTCCGAAGGCGAGTGGCGACGATCTTATTTTGGCTGCTCGTGAAGCGGCAATTCGATTCGGCTGCTCCTTCTATGACGGACTCTACGTCGCGCTCGCCGAAAGCGCGGGCTGCCCACTGATCTTCGCTGACCGTCGACTCCGCAACACGCTGGGTGGTCAGTTCGGTCATGCCTTGTGGCTGACCGACTATGCGACGATCGCATGATGGCGGTTCCTCCTGGCGCACCAAGTGGCGACCCGCCGCGAGCGGTGTCGGTCCGGCTGATCGCGTCTGATCTCGATGGGACACTGCTGCGGTCCGACCGCACGGTGTCTGATCGCACACGGGCGGCACTGAGGTGTGTCCGCGAGGCGGGCATTGTGGTGGTCCTGGCGACGGCCCGCCCGCCATATACCACGCGTTTGATCGCTCGTGACGCCGGAGTCGGTGGTCTCGCCATTTGCTCCAATGGCGCGCTGATCTACGATCTCGATCGTGACGTTGTCGTCCGCCAGACACCGCTTTTAGCCAAGGCGGCCCGCCGGCTCGTTGCGGCATTGCGCCTGGCGTTGCCCGGCGTCTGTTTCGCCTGCGTGCAGGGAACCGCATTCGCAGCCGAGCCTGACTATGTCGCCTCCGCTCGTACGCAGGATCATGGTCGCTTGCTCGAAACCGTGCAGCTCGGCGACGCGCTCGATCTCCTGACGACGACGACGACGAAGCTCATCGTCCGCCACGTCAATCACGGCCCGGACGAATTGGTGGCCATCGTCCGCGAACTGGACGTGGACGGGCTGGAGATCACGCATTCGAATGCCCCTTTTGTCGAGGTGTTCGCAACGGGCGTGACGAAGGCATGGGCACTTGCATCCCTCTGCGCTGATCTCGGCATCGAGGCGCAGGAAGTCGTCGCATTCGGCGACGCCCCCAACGACATTGCTCTGCTGCGCTGGGCTGGGCACGGCGTGGCGGTCGCGAATGCACACCCCAGCGTGATTGATGAGGTCGACGAAGTAACTCGGTCGAACGACGAAGATGGAGTGGCGATTGTGCTTGAGCGAATTCTGTATGAGATAAATGAGGTCTGCCTCCCATCGTAGATCCGCTCCACGCCGCACCTGCACCTACCGAACGTAACGGTTAGTAATCCGCGGCTTGGCGCCATCCGCATTTTGGCGCGCGATCAATCGCTCGCCAGGCCCCATTTAGATACTCAATGGTCGCCCACGCGAAACGGAAGTAGGTATATTATTGATCTTCAGTGATACGCTATTGCGCATTGTTCCAAAGCCTGGTATTGTCGTCGCCACGATCGAACGACAGTTTAGGCGGACACAGGCCCATGAAGCGACGGGTCACCATCGAGGACATCGCGCGGGAGAGCAATGCGTCGCCGACGACGGTGTCGCTCGTGCTGCGCGACAAGCCGGGCATCGGGACCGAGACTCGCCAGCGGGTGCTCGAGGCGGCAAGGCAGCTCGGTTACCGGAGAAGAGCGATCAGCCGCGTCGAGACGACCAAGGAGGTCCTCAACGTCGGTCTTGTCGTACGGTCGCGCAGCCGCTCGCGCGAGGACCAGCTCCCCGGCGTCAACCCCTTTTACTCCTGGGTCATGATCGGTGTCGAGGCGGCAGCGCGGGCGCACCAGATGAACCTGCTCTACGCGACGCTGCCGGTCGACGAAGAAAATCGGCCGCTCGACCTGCCGCGCCACCTCCTCGGCCAATCGCTCGACGGCATCCTGCTCATCGGATCCTTTGCCGACGAGACGGTGGCCGAGGTGGCGGGGTCGCGCACGACGCCGATCGTGCTGGTCGATGCGCCAGCGCGCGCCCATCCCTACGACGCGGTCGTCTCCGACAACGAGGGTGGCGCCTACACTGCCGTGCGTCATCTCATCGACCGCGGGCGTCGCCACATCGCGCTGATCGGCCCGTTCACCGAGTTGGACCCCAACTTTAGCCAACGGCGCGAAGGCTACCTCCGCGCGCTGCGCGAACATGCGCTCACTGCCTACGAACGGCCGGTGGTGTCGAACGATATTCTGGCCGCCGTTGCGGCGCTGCTCGAAGTGCATCCCGACGTGACGGCGTTTTTCGGGGCCAACGACAAGTACGCGATCGGGGCGATGCGGGCCGCGCGTGACCTGGGGCGCCATGTGCCCGACGATCTGTCGGTCGTCGGATTCGACGACGTCGAGCTGTCCAATCAGACCACTCCCCGGCTGACCACGATGGCGGTCGACAAGGTCAGCATGGGGCGCCTGGCGGTGCAAACGCTCACCAATCGGCTGGCCTGGCCCGACTCGGCCAAGGTCGTGACGATGTTGCAGCCGAGCCTGCTCGTGCGGGAGTCGGTGGCGAACCGGTAACACACGAATGGGCCGCTGGCGCGGCATTGTCGCGCTGCGCGCGACGGGAGCGGAGTTGCGGCGCAGGTCCCTCCCCTACGACGCGATGGGGGGCGGAGTTGCACGTGCGGTGCGGGTCCCTCTCCGACGACGACGGTCGAGATTGCTGAGAGGAGGATGGATGGCAGCGGGACGACTGCTGGCCGCACCGCCAGCGCCAGCACAGCGGACGGTCGCGCGGACATCGGTGTGGCGGCGCCTGTCGCGCGACCGGTGGATGTACCTCTTCATGCTGCCGGGCTTGCTCTATTTTCTGATCTTCGTCTACGTGCCGCTACTCGGAAACGTCATCGCATTTCAAGATTATTCGCCCTTCCTGGGTTTTGGCGGCAGCGAGTGGATCGGCCTGGCGAACTTCCGTCAGCTTTTCTCCGATCCGGACTTCGAGTTGGCGCTCACGAACACAATCAAGATCGAAGTCCTGCAGCTCATCTTTGCCTTCCCCGCGCCGCTTTGCCTGGCGCTGTTGCTCAACACGCTGATTAGTGAGCCGATCAAACGGGCGATCCAGAGCGTCGTCTACCTGCCCCATTTCCTCTCCTGGGTCAT
>JBOGUE010000277.1:0-2473 GCA_050695955.1 Thermomicrobiales bacterium
CCGCAACTCGCATTCCCGCGCCGTGTAGTACTCGCCGGTGAAATCGACTTGTCCTGTGCGCAGCAGCTTCGTGATGATCTGAGTGGCCTCCTCGAAGCGGCCGACACGATGGTCGAAGGGGTAGCCGAAGGCAGTGAACTCCGGCTCGTGCCAGCCCGCGCCGAGGCCGAGGATCAACCGCCCGCCGCTGATCTCATCCAGTGTGTCCGCCATCTTGGCGAGCAAGGCGGGGTTGCGGAAACCGGTGCAGATGACGCCGGTGCCGAGTTCGATCTTCGAGGTGGACGCCGCCAGGGCGCAGAGGAGCGACCAGCACTCCCACGGTCCACTCGTCGGCTGCCCTGGGTGCCGCGTGATGAGGTGGTCGGGTAGCCAGAAGGAGTCGAACCCGATTTCCTCGGCCCGCAACGCCATGGCGCGGATGTCCGCCCAACGCAGCGCGCCATCCGCCATCCCGCCCTGCTGGGCCGGGACAAAGAACCCGACCTTGATCGGCCGCCGACTCGACATGCGCCCCTCCCTCCTCCGCTTTCTGCCCGAAAGTTTCGCGGCCGGTATCGTATCGCAGGCGGTCAAGGCAGCGAGGCGGCAGGCGGCAGGCGGCAAGGCGGCTCTGGTTGTTCAGGTTGTCCAGCTTGTCCAGCTTGTCCAGGTGGACAAGCAGATGCCAGCGCACCGTCGCGGATAGCAGGCGCCGCCCGGGAATCGGTCCAGTGTGGCAATCGGACCAGGTGTGCCCACGGGAAGCGGATTTTGTTGACGTTCCCGTGGTTGATCAGGTTGATCAGGTGAGCAAGCTGGGATGGTGGAGGGGGCGAGGAAAAGACCCCTCTATCTATTGAGGCAGTGTCTTTGGGCCAAAATGGGACTCAGATTTCGATGATTGATCATCGGAGGATGGTTGCTTTTGTTTGGGTTCATGGTGAATTCGCTGTGGCGATGGCCTATCGATCCCGCGCCTCCCGTTGCTGCCGCTCTGCTTCAAGTACCCAGGGCGGCGGCAGCTTGGCGGCGTCGCGGCAGGTGCGCTCGGCGCCGGCATCGCGGGACGGTCGCGGCGCGACTCCCCGCACCTCCACGCCACCGGGGCCGATGTGGCGCACGTACGTCAACCCACGGATGACGTTTGCCATGTCCCCCGCGTAGGCCCAACTGGCGTTTAGGCGTTGCTGGTCGACGATGAGCCAGGCGCGGGGATTGTCGATCAGCGCCTGACAGAGTTGATCGACCGAGACGATCGCGGGCACGCCGGCCCAATAGTCGATGTACTGGTGGTCGCCAACGTCGCGCGTGTAGTTCTTCACCCGGCTGCCGTCATACGGACCGGGCAGGAAGATCAGATCCTCCGTACTGTCGAAGACCAGGTATGGCGCGGGGGGCAGCCCGACGATGACCTGCTCGCCCGGCTCGCGCCGCGCCGCGACGTACTGCGAGCCCTCGATGTAGTTCGGGTCGGGGCCGGCGTTCTGCAAGTGGTACAGACCACTGCCGAGATCGGTCAACAGCAGCGCCAACAACGCGATGCCGATTCCGCGGAAGGTCCGCGCTTGCCAGCGAAGCACGCCGCGCATGGCAGGCCGCCGGGCGAGGAGTTCCCGTATCACGAGCGCGGCAAGGAGCACGCCGAACGCCTGCACGTGGATGACGTAGCGGTCTTCGGCGTCGTTGACGAAGGTGCCGACGAGGATGATCGGAAACCAGTAAAAGGTCAGCACAATGCCGACCGCCTTGCGATCCCGCCCATCGACCTCGTCGTCGTGGCTGAGGAAGTAGCGTCCCGCGAGCAGGCAGGAGATGGCGGCCAGCACGAACGGCATGATCTCGACGAGAGCGCTGCGCCGGAACAGGAGCTGCCACGCCTCGAAGGTCGGGTTGAGGATTGAGCTCGCCGCGAGCAGGTGGTCGCCGACAAACGAGATAAAGGGCGTCGATTGCGACTCGGCACGATCGCTGGGGCCGAGGAGTTTGTTGATGACGAAGAGCACAAAGGGCGCGATGAAACTCAGCCCCAACATGACAGTCACGTCGCGCCGCTCGTTGCGCAGGCGTCGCCCGTAGACGGCGAGAGAGACCAGCGCCATGGCCGGCCAGAGCAGGCCGATAACCAGATGGGTAAAGATGCCGAGCCAAAACACGACCACGGTGGCGACGAGCCGTCGCCGCGACGGCGCATCGAGGATGACCCGGCTAAAGAGCAAGGCCAGTGAGACTGCCGCCAGTTGGAGCGGGGCGTACATGCGGACGTGCCCGCCCCACTGGATGCTGACCGGGTCGAGCGCCAGCAACCCAGCCGCCAACGCCCCGACCCATGCCTCGCCCGTCAACTCCCGCCCGAGGCGGTAGGTCAGGTAGAGCGTCGCCAAGCCCACCACGACGCTGAGCAGGCGCATCGTGTAGAGATCGTCGAGCTCGCCATAGCCGAGTGCCACAAACGGGGCGAGAGCATAGGACAGGGTTGTGCCCTGCGTATAGG
>JBOGUE010000278.1:0-3411 GCA_050695955.1 Thermomicrobiales bacterium
CCTCGCAGGACCACGCGAGTGGCCGGGGAATCCTCGCCTCGATGAGGTAGCTCGATCCGCCGGGCGGCGCGGCGACCCGCTCTTGCCACCCGAAGACCTCCTGGCCGCGCGGGTCGGTTACGGCCAACGCGAGCTCGACATGGCGGCTCTCGGCGCCGGCGTTGGCGACGCGAATTTCGATCCGCGCCGTCTCCTGGCTCAGGTCCGGCTCGACGGCGATCGATTCGCACCGGAGCGGCGGGACGGTTTCGAACCAGACATCCCCCCAGAGACCGCCCTCGGCGTAGTACCACGACTGCTTCGAAACGGGCATCTGCTTCAGCACCATGCCGTCGACGGCGTCCGTCCGCGAGAGCGAGGTTATGCGGAGGACGAGCTCGTTCGCCGCGCCGGGACGCGCGGCCGCCGTAACGTCGAAGCGAAAAGCGGTGTAGGCACCCTCGTGACTGCCGACGAAGCGGCCGTTGAGCCATGCCTCGGTCCGGTAACTCGCGCCGCCGACGTGCAACCGAATCACACGACTGGCCCAGTCGCCGGGCAGGTCGACGAGCTTCCTGTAGTAGCCGGCGCCCTGAGCATCGGGGTGCGTCAGGTTCCAGAGCGACGGGACCTGGACATCGACGGCTCGATCATCCGGCCAGCGGCCCGTTGCCGAGCCCTCGCACCCACCTGCAGCGGCCGGGTCGAAGGCCAATTGCCACGTACCCGCCAGAACCAGCCTATCGCATGTCGTCGATTGCGCGGTCATCGAATCCTTCCAAACTCCAATGGCTACGCCTTGAGCGCGCCCGCGGTCAATCCCCGGATCACGAACCGTTGCAGGAAGATGAAGGCGAGCACGGCGGGGACGATCGTGATCGCCATGCCCGCGGCGACGCCTGGTTCATTCGAAGTGAAATGACCTTCGAGGAGACTGAGGCCGACCGGG
This sequence comes from Thermomicrobiales bacterium, assembly GCA_050695955.1. Classification (GTDB taxonomy): domain Bacteria; phylum Chloroflexota; class Chloroflexia; order Thermomicrobiales; family UBA6265; genus JBOGUF01. The sequence continues at coordinate 929 of JBOGUE010000278.1, forward strand.
AGGGTGCGCGAGTTCGTCTCGCCCGTCAGCACGAGCGCCAGGATGAACTCGCTCCAGGCTGAAAGGATGTGGAACGTCGCCATCGTCGCCAGGGCCGGCGCCGAGAGGGGCAGGATCACATCGCGGAAGACGTTCCACATGCTGGCGCCGTCGAGCACGGCGGCTTCCTCGAGCTCGCTCGGGATCGATTCCATGAAGGCTCGCAGGAAAAAGACGTTCCAGGGAATCCCGACCGCCGCATAGACGAGCACCAGTCCGGCCAGGTTGTTGTAGAGCCCGATCTCGCGGGTGAAGATGGCGAGCGGGATCAGGATCACCGAGTGGGGGATGAGGAAGCCGAACAAGATGTAACCCCAGACCAGCCCCTTGAAGCGGAAATCAAATCGTGCGAGGACGAACGCGGTGGTCGATGCGAACGCGAGCAAGAGCACCGTCGAGCCGGCCGTCACGACCAGGCTGTTGATGAAGTAGCGGCCCATGTTCGCGTTGACCCAGGCCTCTTCATAGTTCGCCCACTTCCAGTACCGCGGCAGTCCGAACGGATCGCGGTAGAGCTCACGGGTGAACTTGAGGGAGGTGATCAGCACCCACACCAGCGGGTAGACCGTGTGAAAGGCCCACAATGCGAGCGCGCCGTGGAGCGCGATCTGGGCCAATTTGCGCCGGCCCCGTCCCTGGCGGACGAGCGGCCGTTCGGCCGAATCGAGTCGCGCGGGGGCACTGACCATGGCGAAACCGTCGTCGGCGCTCACCGGAGCACCAACCTTTCCTGCCGCCGGCCGATGCGCCAGATCAACGTGGAGACGACGATCGTCAGGAGGAAGGTCAACGCGGCGATCGCGCTCCCATACCCCCAGGTCCGCTTCACCCAGAGCAGGTAGAGCGAGTAGGAGATCAACGTCTCACTGCGGTGGAGGGGCCCTCCTTCGGTCATCAGCACGGGATAGATGTACGCGCCGAGCGCGATCTGGAGCGCGAGGATCATGGCGGAGACATAGACGGGTTTGATACCAGGCAGGGTGATGTCGACGAGCTGGCGCCAGGCGCCCGCGCCGTCCAGCGCGGCGGCCTCGTAATACTCCTCCGGGATGCCGGCGAGCGCCGCCAGGAAGATCACCATGAAAAAGCCGATGAACTGCCATGCGGTCGGGAAGCTCGTGGTCCACTGCACGATGCCATCGGCGCTGAGCCATTGCCGGATCCATCCCTCCTGACCCGCTTCGCGCAAGGCGTTGTTGAGCAGCCCATATTGGTTGCCCGAGAAGATGAACCGCCAGAGCAGCGCCAGCGTCGCGACGGGGAGGATCACCGGGATGAAGAAGAGAAACCGGTAGAGTGCGGCGCCGCGTCGCAAACGGGAGAGCGTGAACGCCAGGATCAAGGCGATGGGAAGCTGAAACGCCCAGTTCAGAAAGAGGACGCGCGCGTTGTTGCCCAACGCGTGCGCGACAACCGGGTCGTCGAACGCCTCACGGAAATTGTCGAGCCCGACGAACGGGGCGCGGCTGACCGGCCCGCCCTCCCAATCGAGCACGCTGTAGTAGAGCGAGAGCAGACTCGGGTAGAGCATGAGGACGGTGTAGACGCCCACACCCGGCAACAGGAAGAGAAAAATACCGAGACCGCTGCCGTACTGTGAACGACGGCGCGTCCTACCGAACCTCATGATCGTCCAGCCTTGATTGAGTCGAGCGCATGCATCAGCCGCCGTGAGCCGCGGCGCGCGACGGCTCTGGCCCCGCGCGCCGCCCGTTCAGCGTGTCGTGAGACGCCGTGTCGGGCGCCCACCGGGTTACGTCGTCGTGTACTTCGACATCTCCTGCAGGTATGCCTCGACCGCGGCCTCGGCGGTGCCGCCGGACAGGAGGGTGTCGAGCCCGGTTGCGCTGTCGTCCCAGCCGCGCTCCTGCATCGCCTGGGTTCCCGGCAGGGAATAGGGTGTCGTCGCGCTGTCCTTGGCGCCGAGGAATCCGAGCAGCAGTGGATCGACCCCTTCGAGTGTCGACAGGTCGACGTTGACGCCCATCGGAGACCGCGTCAACAGGATCCACTGCTTTGCGCCCTCCTCGCTGAACCAGAACTTCATGAAAGTGAGGGCGGCGTCGAGCTTCGCCTCGTCCTCGGCCAGCGCGGCGGAGAGTCCGATCCCGGTCGTCTGCTTGATTTCGACGGTCGAGCCGTTCTCGCCGACAGCCGGATACGGGGCAAACTCGACGTGGTCCTTCAGATCGGGCGCGGCGCCCTCGCCCGTGATCTCGTTGCCGATCGTCCAGGCGCCGTTGAGGTAGAAGGCCGTCTGCTCGGCGACGAAGAGCCCCACCGACTGTTGCCAGGGCAACTCGATCTCGTTGTCGGGAACCCACCCGTTGTCGACGAAGACCTTGAGCCGGTTGAACGCCTCCAGGAGCTGCGGCGAATCGAACCGGTTCGCCGCAAGCGCGTCGAGGCCGCCTTCCTGGCTGGCGACGATGTTGTGCCACTGG
>JBOGUE010000279.1:0-27128 GCA_050695955.1 Thermomicrobiales bacterium
CCCAGGGGGTACCCGGCCCCCGACGACGAGGGAAAGAGGGAGCCGGCGTCTCCACGGGAGAACGTGCTCCCCTTCCTCGGATTCGGGGGAAGAGCTGGGGGAGGGGGCCACTAGTTCGCTACCGGCGCCCTGCCACCGCGACCAAACGCGGGCGGGCAGCACGGCTCTCGGCCGGTGGCAGAGACACCTTGAAGGCGGTTTTGACGCCAGGGATGACGCGGATTTCGTCGAGCGCGGCATCGGAGATCTCGTCGTCGACGTTGAGGACCATGATTGCCTCGCCGCCGCGATGATGGCGACCAACCTGCATGCCCGCGATGTTCGCTTCGTGCCGACCGAGGATCGTGCCGAGGCGGCCGACGACGCCCGGCTGGTCGCGGTGATGGGTGATGATGACCTCGCCCGCCAGTGCCCGCTCCAGCGTGAAGCGGTCGATCTCGACAATGCCCGCGGTCGTGCGGTCCCAGGCGACCTTGACATGCCGCACCGGGTCGCCGCTCGCCTCGAAGGCGAACGAGGGCTCGATGGCTGGGTCAGGCGTGGCCGTGATCGTCTTGACCGCGATTCCCGCTTCCTCCGCGATGAGCCGGGCATTAACCGGCGTCACCCGCCGGTCGGTCCAGCGGATCAACGCCTCGCTCAGCGCCGCGGCTAGGACGTGCTCGACGATGTCTGACGCGACCAACCCGCGAGTCGTGACGCGGATCGTCTCTGGCGTTTCGGGTTGGAGGACCGCCAACAGGTGACCCGCCGCGCCGGCGACGTTCGTGAGGCGTTGCAGCTCCGGCGCGAGGAGGGAAGCCGGCGGTAGGTTGACCGCATTCGGCACCGCCTGCCCATTGAGCGCGGCGATCGTCGTCGTGCTGATCATCTCGCCGACGGCCGCCAGGGCCTCGGCGCTCGACCCGCCGGTATGCGGCGTCAACACGACGTTGGGCAATCCAAAAAGTGGGCTCTCGTGACACGGCTCGTGCGGGAAGACGTCCACGCCGGCGCCCGCGATCCGGCCGCTCTGGAGCGCATCGGCCAACGCCTGCTCGTCGACCACCTCGCCACGGGCGCAGTTCAAGACGATGGCTCCCTGTTTGAGACGCTCGATGGTGACGGCGTTGAGCAAGTGGTGACTTTCATCCGTCGCCGGGACATGGAACGTGACGACGTCCGCCGTCTCCAGCAACGCGTCGAACGCGACCGGCGTCACGGCGAGCTCAGCGAAGCGCTCCGTGGCGATATACGGGTCGTAGGCGACGACGTTCATCTCGAAGGCGAGGAGGCGCTTGGCGACAAGCGAGCCGACGCGACCCAAGCCAATGATGCCGACCGTGCGACCTCGCAAGTCGATCGGTTTGATCTTCTTGCGCTCCCAACGGCCGGCGTGGGTCGAATCGTTGGCGTGGGGAAGCCGGCGGGTGACGGCGAGAAGCAGCCCGATGGTGTGCTCAGCGGCGGACGTTGCGTTGGCGCCGGGGGCGTTGAGGACAAGGACGCCGGCGCGGGTCGCGGCGTCGAGGTCGATGTTGTCGACGCCGACGCCCGCGCGGGCCACGACCCGCAGCTTGGGCGCCGCGTCGATCACGCGCGCGGTGACCTGCGTCTCACTACGCACGATCAGGGCGTCGGCGTCGTGCAGCACAGCCATGAGCGCCGCCACGTCGGTCCCGTCAACATCGACGATCTCCCCGTGCGTGCCCAACGCTTCACGCGCGGCCGGGTGGATCGCGTCACTGACGACCATCTTCGGTCGCCGGGGAACAAGTGGCAGATCTCGCGCGTCGCTGACTGGCAAGCCGAGCTTGTGGCGCTCGACGATCGTTTCCAACGTGCGGAGAACACCGTCGAGGTCCTTGAAGCGCTCGATGCCGGGCGTCGACCCGTGGCCGTTCCCTTCTTGGCCGATCAGGAAACAGGTGACGCCGGCCGCCGCGTAGCTCCGCGCGTGGCGCTCGCTGTCTTCGACCGCGAAGGTGCAACCGCAGGAAAGCGCAATCGCGGCCTTTTCGTCGGCGAAGAGCACCTCGCATTTGGGAAAACCGTGCTCGCGCAACCAACCGAGCGTCATCTCCGCCGTGTCCGCCGGTCGTGCGGTGATGATCATCACGCGTTCCGGGCCGAAGAGTTCGAGGACCCGTGTCATGAAGGCGGGACCGCTCGGGTGGGGACGTAGGTTCGCGGCGGGTCCGCCCGGCCGGTAGACCCAGTCGCGGATTTGGACCGGCACGTTGAGCCCAGCCGAGTCGATAAATGCGCTTTCCGGGAGGTCGATTCCGAAATGCGCGGCGGCAGCCCGTGCGAGCGGACGCGGGTGTTCGGTGAGGACGCCGTCGATATCGATCGCGATGCTGAGGTCAGGCTGCCCGGAGGAGGGAAACGTGGAGAGACCGGATCGCAACGAGTACCCCCAATCGATGGCCAAAACCGCACGAGCCGAGGTGCGCGGCGGTGTTCCAACGCACGATCGCCGGAACCGGCGAACGGAGGGCCGGTTCCGGCGGCGCGGTAGTCAGAGCGTAGCACTGGGGGACCGCGGGATTCAATGTGACCGCGGCACAAGCGAAAGCGATGACGGCCAGCCCAATCCGAACGCGCCGAGCGGCGGCCGCGTGCCGCTCGGCGATGGCGGTCGCCATGCTCATCATGCCGCAAGGTCACCGAAGACCGATGCGGGACGACGGGCCGTCAGCCGACCACCGTGCTCGCGGGGCGGGGCCTACGTTTGGGCCTTGCCCCGATTCAGCCAGTATCGGATCTTGTTCAACCAACTGCGTAAGACTTGCATGACGCGAACCTCCACGGGCGACCGGCGCGACGACCGCCAGACGTCTGAAACACCTCCGGCAACGGCCCGGAGAAAGGGAACGTGAGAGCCGATCAGATTCCGTTCAGTCCTCTGATGGCCATTATAGGGCGCGATGCGCCCGCGTCAATCGGAGAACGCCCTTTCCTCGTGGTCAGCCGATTGATCCGGACGTAAGGTCGGCCGCGTTGGTCGGACCGGGTCCGGCGCCGGCCTTGGGGGACAGACGGCAGCGGGTTGGCGCGCGGGTTGACTCAGGGCGGCGGCAGTCCCGCCGCGCGCTCGCTGAGCCAAGCGAGAGCTGCCGCGACGTCGCGCACTTGCTTAATCGCGTGCGGTGTGGCTTGTCCACTCTTGACGGTCCACCGCAGCTCCGAGAGGGCGCCCATGCGAGCGAACCCGCCAAGGAGCTCTACACCCTCAGGGACAAGTGGTCCGCCGGCGTCGAGATAGGTGCGCCAGAACGCATCGGGGGCGATGTCGGGACTGCCGAGTCCGACTTGTGCAACTTCCCATGCGACGGGTTCGACGCGGCACTCGTCCCAATCGATGACGGCCACAAGTCGATTGTCGCGGAAGATCAGGTTTCTGGGATTGAAGTCGCCGTGAACCGTCGCCCGAGAGAGCGGGCGCCTCGCCGCGTCGAGGCCGTCGAGCCATCTGTCCAGCTCCGCGATCTCACGATCGAGGGCGCGGCAGAGAGCGTCGAAGTCCTCCGTGCCGCCGAGATCCCGCGTCAGAATTGGCTTAACCGTGAACCAGATCCAGCGTGGATGCTCGTCGATCGAGCGGAATCCGGGACGCCGGCCGAATCGAACGTGGTCGAGGCTGGCACGGTGGATCCGGGCAAGTATGGCCGCTGCCTGTTGAACGAGAACCTCGGCGTCGATGGCCGATCCAGAGACACCTTCAATGAAGGGGAAGAGCGACAGCGTCCATCCTCGCCATTGCTGAATCGACTCGCCGTTGCGTCCTTTCAGTGGTGGGACGACGACATCGACGCGCTTCATTAGTTCGCGCGTGAAGGCGTGTTCGTAGGCGACCTGTTCCCGCGATCGTTCCAGCCTGCTTACTCGTAGGACATACACACCATCGTCCGCATCGAGTCGCCAGGATTGGTTCAAGAGGCCGGCGGCGAGAAAGTGGACATCTGTCACAGGTCGCTCAAATGGCATGCGGGCGGCAGAAACGACCTCATCCGGGGCCAGCCACAGTGGCTGCCACCCCCAGATATTTCCGTCCCAGTAGTGCAGGCCGTCCGCCGACAGATCGCCGACCTCTGGTCTAGACTCCAACGTTCGGTCCACGGTCATCCTGCTACTCCATCGACCTCGTGCTATCCACGGCGCCTACTGGTTTGCCGCCTCAATACATGCGTTGCTTGTCGAGCACGGGCGACATTTTGTCGAATCGACCTGCAAGGTAGTGCTCCAGGTTGCGGCAGAAGCGGTCGGTCAGCTTGGTGTTCTCCGTGTCGGCGGTGCTGGCGGAATGGGGATTGATCAGCACGTTTGGGAGGTCCCAGAGCGGGGAGTTGGCCGGCAACGGTTCGGTGCGGAAGACGTCGAGGGCGGCGAAGCCGATCCGGCCGGATCGCAGGGCGTCGATCAAGGCATCCTCGTCGAGGAACGCGCCACGGGCGATATTGACGAGGACAGCCCCGGGTTTGAGGGCGGCGAGCTCGGCCGGACCCATCAGCCCTTCGGTGTCAGGGGTATGGGGCGCACAGAGCACGAGGCAGTCGGCGCCGGCCAGCATGTCGTGGAACGCGTTCCGCGCGAAGAGGCGGTCCACACCGAGCGTCTCGGCCCGCGCCGGGTCACCCGTGCGGTCCATGGCCCAGACAGTCATGTTGAAGCAGCGGGCAACGCGCGCGATCGCTTGCCCAATCCGGCCGGGGCCGACGATGGCCATCGTTTTGTCATGGAGTTCGGTGGCGGAGTAGCGCTCCCAGCGATGGGCTCGCTGATCTGCCTGCAACGCGGCCAGATGCTTCGTGTGAAAGAGTAAAGCGGCGAAGACGAATTCGGTCAGCGGTTGGGCGTGGACGCCGCTTGCCGTCGTGACGATCACGTCGCTCGCCTCCAGGCCAAGGCGTTGGACAAGCTGCCCGACGCCGGCGGAGGTGGTCTGCACCCACCGCAGGTTGGGCGACAGCGCCAGCGGCGATTGTTTCGCACGAAGCTCGAAGTCCCAAAGGATGTCCGCGCGGCGCAGTAACGACCGCCATTCGGCTTCCTGCTCCGGTGTCCGCGACCAGTCCGCCGGACCGGTGTGGTCGCCGGCGTAGCGCGCGGGCGGCAGGAGATCATGGCGGTAGATCAGGTCGACGCGCTCCGGCGCGACGCCGGCGATCCGCCCCGCATGCTCGGCTTCGAGCGGCGACGCGATCATCACCGCTACCCGTTCCGTCTCGACTTCTCTTCCCACGTGCTCCCACTCCTCGCATGTACGCTGGACTGGCCCACCGATTTCGGCGTGGAACGTCGCACGAGGTCGGAGGCGCCGTCAAGCGGGTCGCGGATCGATGCTAGAATCGCCGCTCGCGAGATGAGGCAGATCAGGTGTGCAGGAGGAATGACAAGGTGGCGACGACCGACGCGGCGATGGCGGGTATCTTCTTTGACCGCGTGCGCCGCGCGCAGGACGAGCTGAAGCGGCAAGGCGTTGATTTGCTCCTGATCGGGCCGTCCTCTGATCTCGTCTACCTCCTCGGTTTCGACGCTCACGAGAGCGAGCGCCTGAACCTCTTGCTGGTGCCAGAAAATGGCGACCCGAAGATGGTGATGCCGGTGCTGGAAGCGCCGCTCCTTCGCTCGCGTCAGGAATTGCTGGAGATCGAGATCCACGCCTGGGAGGAAACGCAAGCGCCCGCCGAGATGGTCGCTCAACTCGCCGGCGACATGGCAGGCAAGACGGTCGCGGTCAGCGATGAGCTCTGGAGCGTCTTCTTGCTCCGTCTGCAAGCGGCGATGGGCGGCGCGAACTGGCTCCCGGCTGTTGGGGTCATGCGCCCGTTGCGGATGATCAAGGACGGCCGCGAGATCGAGCTCATGAAAGAGACCTCCCGCCGGACCGACGACGCCTGGATGGAATTCATCACCCAACCTCTCAGCGGACAAACCGAGACGCGGGCGATGGAGCGGCTGACCGGACTGATGCGGGCCCGTGGTCTCGCGGGCGGTTTCGGCATCTGTGCCTCGGGGCCGAACTCCGCTTCGCCCCATCACCACACCGGCGATCGCGTCATTCAGCAGGGCGACGCGATCATCTTCGACTGGGGCGGCACGATCGAGGGGTACAACTCGGACGTGACGCGCACCGTCCATATCGGCGAGCCGAACGAGGAGTTCCGTCGCGTCTATCAGATCGTGCTTGACGCCAACCAGGCGACCCTCGACGCGGTCGCGCCCGGCGTGCCATGCGAGCGACTCGACGAGGTGGCCCGGACCGTGATCACCGACGGCGGCTACGGCGCGGCGTTCTTGCATCGCGTCGGGCATGGCCTCGGACTCGACGTCCACGAGGAACCCTATCTGGTCGGCGGCAACGCGATGCCATTGGCATCGGGCATGATTTTCAGCGACGAACCCGGGATTTATCTCGAAGGGCGGTTCGGGATTCGGATCGAGGACGCCGTGCTCTGTACCGACACCGGCGGCGAACGCTTGAACGAGGCCACACGCGAGCTGATCGTGATGGAGTAGCTAGTCGCGGGCGCCCTCGCGGACGCAGCGCAGGATTTCCGCGCCGATCCGCTCCAAACCAAGACCGGGAACCTGAAGCAGCATCACGGCGAGGCCAACGCGTTCGCGCACGAGCCCAACGAGCAAGTGGATGGTGCCAATATCTGCCTGACCACGGCGGGCGGCCTCGTGCTCGGCCGAGACGAGGACGTGTCGCATACGCGGCGACAAGGGTAACGCGGAGGAATCGACGACGGCGCCATTGCCGCGGCCGGCGATAAAGCAGACGCGCTCGTGGACGGTCTCCCCCGAGAGCTGAAGGGCCGACAGCGCGCGGGCGGCGACGCTGTCTTGCTCACGCGCCAGCCCGACCAGCAGGTGTTCGGTGCCGACGTATCCGTGGCCGAGGGCAACCGCCTCGCGGCGTGCCGCCTGCAATGCGGCCGCCGCGCGCGGACCCAGTCGCGCCTGTGCTTGGGCGACGCTCTCTTCGTCTGGCGTTTCGTCCACGGCGTCCATAGCGAGCCCTGGCCACCATTCACCTCGCCAACCGCCGCACCGGCGCCATTCAACGCGAAGCCGGCGAAACGGGCCGCGAGGCCGGCCGGTCTCACCGGATTTCGTCGTGCGTGCCGGTTCTGCGGTGGCTCAGGCAGCGATTCGCGTTGTCGGTACCTGACCGGGAGAGAGAGTAACGCCAGAACCGCCACTTCGCAACCATCGGCGATGGCGCAAAGCGGCGGGTCGGTGATTGTGCGGTTGGTGGTCTACGGACAGCCGGCCGCGGCGGCGACGTCCAACCTGCCCGCACCGAGCTTGCCGTCGAGCTCGGGGTTCGCGGCCGAGATGTCCTCGGCGGTCGACACCAAGCGGTCGTGCACTTGCTCCGACGGCAGATCCGGGTTGCCGCCGATCACGAGGGCAGCCGCACCGGCGACGAAGGCGGTCGCCATGCTTGTGCCGCCCCACGCCTCCAGCGCGCCGCCAGGCACGGCGCTCACGATCTCCTCGCCTGGCGCCGCGATCGTCACCGCCGGGCCGTAGTTGCTGAACTCGCTCTTGCGATCACCGTCGCCGGTCGAGGCGACCCCGATCGTAAGCGGAAAGGCGGCGGGATATTCAGCCGGCTCTTCCCGTCCGGCGTTGCCGGCGGCCGCGACGACCGTGACGCCGGCCGCCAGCGCCTCGGCAATTGCCTCCTCGACGATGATCGCATTGTGGGTGGATCCGAGGCTGAGGTTGATCACGTCAGCGCCGCGGGCAACCGCTTCGTAGATACCACCCGCGAGGTAGAACGCGTCGCCAATGCCGTCCGAGTTGAGGACGGTGATCGGCAGAATCGTCGCGCCCGGCGCGATCTGCGCCACGATGCCGGCGACGTGCGTGCCGTGCCCGACCATCTCGTCCACGGTCCCATCCGCGTCGTCGTCCACGTCGTTGCCGCGATCGCTGGTGTCGTCGGTGCCGGCGAGGATGTTGACACCCGTCGTGAGCACACGACCGCGCAAGGCGGGATGCATCGCGTCGACGCCGGTGTCGAGCACGGCCACGACCACGCCGCTGCCGGATGCACACGCGCGGGCGGCGTCGACGCCGAGCACGTCGAGCGCGTATTGATCACCGGCGCCCGTCGCATCTGGTGCGCTGCTGGTAAAGAAATAGCCCGGCCGCCCCTCCGGCGCCTCGCTGGCGTAGTTCAACTCGGCCCAGACCGTGTCGCCATGCGCGGCCATCTCGGCGTCGACCAGGGCGTGATCGTAGTCTGCCGGCAACTGCACGAGGTACAGGTCACGGCCGTCGATCCCGGCGATCGTGTGCGTGCCGTGCCGCGCGTTGAACTCGTCGATCGCAACGCCGCTAGCCAGGCGAATAATCGCCTCGCCGTCGAAATAGCCGCTGGTCGTCGCATCGCCGTCGTCGTCGACGATCTCGCCCGAGCGGACGCCGGTGGTGTTGCCGCTGGTGGCGTTGCCGGCGCCATTGCCGCCGCCGTCGCCATCGAAGTCTCCCTGCTCAGCATCGTCATCATCCTGCTCGAAGTCGTCGTCGTCGCCCGAAACCGGAGCACTTGGCGCGCCAGCGGGGGCGGCCGGCGCGTCGTCGTCGATCTCGACGCCGCTGGTGCCGTTGCCGAAGGCATCCTCCTCCTCGTCGTCCTCTCCCTCTCCGTCGTCCTCGAATCGAACGACGACGGGTCGATTGCTGCCCTGATCGCCGCCCGCTTGCACGTCCGGCGGCCACATCAGCGACACCAACACGGCCAGTACCATGAGGAGCGCGACGATTCGTGAGCACGCGTGCAACTGGTTCATGGCTGTCCTCCCAAAACGAAGGGCGCCCACAGCGCCGGGTGCGGGTGGCGCTCGCGGCACGCGATTTGAGCCGAGCGCAGGGCGCGGACGTGAGATTCTCCTAGGCGCAAATGACCATAAAAATTGGTCATGAGGTCGACGACCGTGGCATCGTGGACCGGCCAGAGACTCATCAGAATCGAAGACGCTCCGGCGGTGAAGAACGCGCGGGCAAGTCCGAGGAGCTCATCACCTGACTGCACATAGGATCGCCCCGTGTCGCAGGCGCTGAGCGTGACGTGGGCGCCGCCGAGATGAAGGGCCGCAATCTCGCGCGGCGTCAGCCAGCGATCGTGCAGCTTGAGTCCGCTCGTGGCCGGGTGGTCGGCCGAGAACCGGCCATGGCAGGCGAGATGCAGTAGCGGCCGGTGAGTCGCTGCTGCTATCACCCGCTCGGCTGTTGCCTCGGCCCCTGCCACGACCTCCGTCGCGCCGATTGCCGGCGCAATGCGCCGCACTTCCTTGCCGATGCCCGGCGCCAGCTCGTCTTCGACGCCGACGACGAGCGGCGCCCGTCCCATGCCGATCCGCGGGCGCGTGGCCAAGCGGGCAAAGACGCCGGCGCTGGGCGCATAGCTCACCTCGCACGCGTCGAGCAGGTACCGCGCACCGTCCCACAGGGCGTGGCACGGCAGCGCATGGAGCGGGCCATGTGGCACGACGACCAGTTGTTCCAGGTTGCCGAGGTCGGGTCGCATTGGCGCCAAGAGCGCGGCGTCAAGCTCGCCGAACTCCCGGCGAACATCCGCGAGCATCCGCTCCGCTCGCGGTCCGTCTGCATGCGGCGTCGCCAAGCCGCGGCCGATCTGGAATCGCAGGCGCCGCAGTCGGCGGTCGAGGTCGTCCAGAGGGATCAGGCGGCGATAGATTTGGGCGCAATCCGCGCGCATGAGAAATGCGAGCACCTCGTCACCCGCGATGTAGTACTCCACCACCGCCGTCGTCGCCGGCAGACCATCCTGAATCTCCACGAGCGTCGCCGGCGCCAGGACGGAGCCTGAGCCCTGAGTCATCGCTAGGCGATCCTCGAGGTGGGCCAACTCTGCCTCCATGGCGGCGATCTCTTTGGTCGCGTTGCCTCGACCTTGGGCGTCGCCCGGCCCCGCGTCAGCCAGGCGGCTGTAGTGCCAGTTCAGCTCGCCGCGGAGCGCGGCGATGCGCGCCATGAGCGTTGGATCGCCAGCTGAATCGGCGTCGTCGGCTCGAAGAGTCTTCGGCGCGCCCCCGAGGAGATCGAGCAATGTGCGGCTCTTGCACGATTCGACGGCCGCGAACGCCTCCGCGATCCGCTCCGCCGTCGGGTCCGCCAGGGCGAGCGACACGAGTTCATCGTAGGCGTCGAGCCGCGATCCAAGATAGGCAGTGCGGAACCGCTCGGCCTGGAGCGTGCCCCGGATCCGCTCGACTTCGGCGATCGACGCGCGATAGTCCGCCAGCGCGGGCTCGACGCGCTGCCGGGCGCGGTTGAGTCGACCGCGAAGCAGATGCAGCGTCGCCAGCACCGGTGAAAGCCGCGGTTCCGTGGCCGGGCCAAAGGCAGCCGCTAACTCTCCCGCGGCCACGTCCAGGTCATTGTCCTCGAGCGCCAGGGCGGCGAGAACGGTGTGGGCCATGGCCGCGATGGCAGGGCGATCACCGAGATCCGCCAAGGCGCCACTGGCGAGCTGCTTCGCCTCGCGACGCTCGCCCCGAGCAGCATGCAGTTCCGCGCGCGCCAGATCGACCCGTGCCCGCTCGACCGCAAGGTCCAACGCGGCAAAGGCGTTTGACGCCTGACGCAGCGTCTCCTCGGCCTCCGTCAGCTGATTGAGGCGTTGCAGTGCCTGACCGAGACCTGCCTGCGCTCGGGCCGCCTCGACGACCAATCCGAATTGCTCGAGGTCAGGCAGAACCCGCTGATAGACCTCGACGGCGTCCCACGGCATACCGAGTGCCAACAAGGCGTCCGCCTGTTCGGCCAGAAGTCGCGTGTGGTGGGCGCGCGCCTCGTCTCCCTCGAGCAGCCGGCGCGCTCGCTCGAAATGCGCCAGCGCGGGTTGCAGAAGTCCTTGGCGAGCCGCGAGGTAGGCGAGGTTGCCTTCCGCGATCGCCGCCGCGGTTAGGTGTCCGCCCAGCGAGAAACCCTCCGCCGCGCGCTGGAAGGCATCTTCAGCGGCGCGGAAATCGTCCAGGCTCATGAGCGCGTTGCCGCGATTCGACTCTGCTTGGGCGAGAAGCAGTGGATCATCGGGCAGCGCCGCTCGCGCCCGGTCGAGGTGCCGCAACGCTTCGCGCGGGTTGTCCCGCATGGCGTGAACGGCGCCAAGATTGAGGTCGGCGCGTCCCGCCAGCGCTGGCTCGGCCGAATCGAGGAAGGCGACGCGGGCCGCCTCGCCCGCGGCGAACGCCTCCTCGAACCGACCAAGATGGGCGAGGGAATGAAGCGAAGCAAGCCGCGCCCGCGCCGCTTCCACGCGTTCGCCGCCGCTGGTCGCGATGCCAATCGCTTCGTCGCAGCGGGCGAGTGCCTCGTCGAACCGGCCCGCGTAGGCTAGGGTCTGGGCCAGCGCCCGGCGGGCACGCGCCCGTGCTTGCGGGCCGCCCGCGACGTCAGCCAACTCGACGACGAGCGCCGCCGCGTCGATGGCGCGGCCAGGCTCGGCAAAGGCCAGCCGCTCGGCCTCGTCGCCGAGCCCGAGGAGGGTCGCGTCCGGGTCATCGACCTCCCGCAAGAGGTCGAGTCGGCGGCCATCGGAGGATGTGAGGACCTGATCGAGTGAAATGGCGGTCATTCGTGGCATCGATCATCCGACGCTGACGTCGGGAAGGAGGATCTCCTCATCGGCCATGCGAATAAGGAGATTGTAGGCGCCCGCGCCAGCGGTCAACGAAAACATGCCGGTATCGTCGACGTTCACCCGCGCCTCGGAGGGTGGTTCTGCCGCCGAGAGCACGACCGCGACCGCGACCTCATCGGCGGGCAGGCTGATTTGCCCCGTGATCAGCCACAGCTCGCGACCAGCCGCCGATGGCTCGACGTGCAGATCGACGTCCACGTCGGCGGCGGCGTAGACGAGCGCATAGCCATCGGCGGCGCCGCGCAGACCGGCCGCGGCGGCTGGCTGGCGGCCGTCGAACACCAGGCGGGCCACGATCCGCCGGATCGATCCGAGGAGCGTGGGCGCGGTTGTGGCAGCGGTCACGGCCGGCGCCATGATGCGCTTGAGACGGGTGATGGTTGTGGCAGACGGCGCTTCGACCGCGTCCCATCGGACTGATTCGCGCACACGCTGGTACGTGGCAACGGTCGCGGCACAGGCCGCGCACCCCTGCACATGGCGGGCGATTTCGTCTCGGCGCGCGTCCGGCGCCGTTCCTGTCGCGAAGGCGAGCAATTCGTCGTAGGCGACCCGATGCTTGGCCATGACCGCTCCTTTCATCGAGTAGAGTCCCGGCCATCGCCAGGTGATACATTTCTCATCTTTCTCATGTTCGGCGTCGGCGCGGTCATGCGAACTCCTCCACACCGCGCGTGCGCAGCAGGCTTTCAAGCTTCTTGAAACAGCGGGCACGGGTCGGACCGATGCTGCCGACGGGCATGCCGAGCCGCTGGGCGACATCGACGTACGCCGCCCCGTCATCTTCGAGAAAGAGCGCCACGAGCAGGTCCCGGCAGCGTTCGTCGAGGTCTGCCATCGCCGCGCGCACGAGTTGGTCGCGTTCGCTCCGAGCCGCCAGCTCGACCGGCGGTTCTTGCTCATCGACGACCGTCGTGGTGAGTTCCACGTGCCGCCCCGATGTCTTGCCGACCCGCCACGATTCCCGATAGGTCGTCGTGATCAACCACGACGAGAGGCGGTTCTGGTCGCGCAGCCCGTGCAGACGGCGGAACAGGGTCGTGAAAACGACCTGCATCACGTCGTCGGCGTCCGCCTCATTCAGCCCACAACGGCGGGCAACCGAATAGACGAGCCGAACGTACTTCTCGACGAGTTGTTCCCAAGCGTCTTGGTCGCCGGCCACACATGCCTGGACGAGCGCCGCGTCCTCCACCTTGGCCGAGGCGGTCTCCGCCGTCATCGGTACGGTTCCTCCCGCGCGTTCCAGGTCCCAGTCCCAGTCCCAGTCCCCGCCCCAGCCCCAGATTGGTCGTGTCACAACCACCACCCGACGTGGCGGTCACGATCTGATGCGATGGTACCCGGTTTGCAGCCGCACGTTCATGGCCAGCAGCAATATGGTTGGGCTGTTCGCGAATAGAAGCGACGGCGATAATCCGTCTTGATGGCATGAAGCCATCGCGTGTGTTTCGGATTTATGCTGGTGGCTACCTCGCAGAACTCGACGCGTTCCAAACCGGCCTCCATGGAGGAATGATGGCAACCGACGATCTCTTTCCGTTCGACGCCGCGGTCGAGCCGAACGACGACGTGGCGACGGAACTGCTCGAACAGGCGCAATCGAACGCCCAAGCGGCGATCATCGCAACCGTCGCCTTCCTGCGCGCCGAGGGCATCCCGCTCGCGCGATGGACCGAGTCGCTGGGCCGCACCTTTGCCCGTGGCTGGGACGAGCCGCAACCGTGGGAGGCCGGCGAGTTCATGGAGGCGATGCTGATCAACCTGCGCTCGCTCGGCGCGACGATTGGCACGACGGACCTGGGCGACGAGCACGCGGAGGCGACCACCACCGGTTTCCCGGACGCCGATCTGTGCGCTCTCTTCGGCGTCGAGGTCGATCAGGTGGCCCGGTTCAACGACGCAACCGCGGTGTTCGCGCGCGATCGCGGTTTAGCTTGGACGTGGACACTCGACGGCGAGACGACGCGCTACACCGCGGATCGCACCGAGGGGTAGCGCGGCCATGGCGACGACGGTTGGGTTCGCCCGCGTCAGCCTTCACCTGGAAGGCAGTTTCTCACTGAAGGACAAGCGCCGGGTTGTGCGGTCGCTGACCCAGCGCATGCGCAACCAGTTTAACCTCGGCGTGGCAGAGGTCGAGGATCTGAACGACATGCGGTTGGCGACGATCGCGCTCGTCTGCGTCAGCAACAGCTCCTCCCACGCCGACGAGATGCTGGCCAACGCCATCGCCTTCATCGAGCGCAACGTCGAGTTCGGCGCCCTGGGCGACGTTTCGACAGAGCTGATTCACATGGGGTGATTCGTGCCGCTGGCATAATTATCGGTCCGCGTTGCAACTCCGCGATCCACGCCAGCGCGCGCGGGCGCGACAAGCAGTGCCCTCACGACGGCGCCACCGGGCTCGCGATCGGACTGGCGACGGGGCTGGCAGCAGGGCTTGCCACGGGCGACGCCTCAGGCAGCGCAACGTCCCCGGCCGGTTCCTGAGGCAATTCAGGCGGTTGGTAGCGGAAGACGGCGCTGCGGTTGCCGTCGGCAACCAGGATCGAACCGTCCGGCGCGACGGCGACGCCGATTGGGGCCTCCATGAGTTCGCCGGATACTTGCTGAACCGAGAGCAGGAGCGCGCCGTCAGGCGTGAAGACCTCGACGCTGCCGGTCTGGGATGAGGTCGCGTAGAGATTGCCGTCCGGGCCGAATACCAGGTATGGCTCGAAGAATTGTCGACCGGCCCATACCTCAACAGCCCACTGCTGGAGAGGCGTGCCGGTGGTGGAGAAGGCGCTGATCCGGCCGTTGCCCGAATCGGCGACGTAGACCCGGCCGTCCGCGCCAAGCGCGATCCCGACCGGCTCGACGAACTGCTCTGGAGCCGACCCGAACCCGCCCCAGGCGCGGCGGAAGGTGCCGTCCATGCCGAAGACTTGCACCCGCTCGTTGCCGGTATCGACGACAAAGATCTCTTCCGCGGCGACGGCCACGGCGCGCGGCCCGAAGAAGAGGCCGGGTTGCACGTCCGCCGTCGTCGCGTCCGCCGTGTCGCCAAAGGATCCGAATTCGCGGACCATCGTCCCAGCCTGGTCGAGCACCACGATCCGATGACCCCACGTGTCCGCGACGTAAATCAGGCCGTCCGGCCCGACGGCGATTCCGGTCGGCCCCAGGCCGGACTGCGTCTTGGTAAAGGTTGGCCCACCCGTTTCGGCGCCCCAGACGCCGACGAACTCGCCGGTCGGCCCGAAGCGCTCGAGTCGAGCGTTCCCCATGTCGACGACGTAGACCGTCCCGTCCGCGGCAACGGCAATCCCGCGCGGTTGGTTGAACTGTCCCCGGCCACTACCGGGTCCGACGCGCTCGAAGAGATTGAACGGTCCGGTATTCGGGTAGACGCGGTTGGCCAGCTCCCCACTGAGACCGACCGCGATCGGTTCGGGATCGGCCGCGGTCGTCAACTCACGGTAGAGCAGATAGTGAATCCCGTCGTCCCAATGGGTCGGGACCACAATGTCCGTCACAATGTCGCCGATGCTCGGCGCCAGATAGGCGCCGGGAACCCGGTTGAGCGCGTAGTAGGTGGCCGGCGTGTAGCCCGCCTCCGCCATGCCGGCATCGTCTGGCGCGATCACGACCTGGTCGCCGCCAAGAGCCGCTTGCCCCTCCGGCGCGACGGACGCGTTCGGGAACTCGCGAAAGTACCACCGGTAGGGCCACTGGACGCGGCGGTCGATCGCGATGGAAATCCCCTGCCCGCCGGTTGGGTTCTCGATCGTCGGTTGGGTCACCGTGACGTCGCGCGAGAGACGCATCAGGCGATCCACCAGCGGTCGCACGGCGGGCGTGGAGGTCCGCTGGGCGAGTAGCTCCGTGCCATCACCTGCATTGGTGAAGTTGAGGAGCATTGCTGAGCGGATGGTGTACGCGCCGAGAAAGACGAGGAGGACGGTGAGCGCGATCAGCCCGGCATGGCCGGGCGTGCCGGCAATCCGATCCCGGTACGCGAGCACGACGACGGCGAAGAGGAGGGGGATGACGACGAGCGCCCCGACCAGGATCACCTCAACCGTGGCCTGTGTTTCGTCGATGGCCTCGTCGAGCCGCCCGATCAGCACAAAGAGCGCGATTCCGGAGATGACGAAGCCGAGGAGGGCAAGCAGCAACGCCCCACCCCTCCCATGGAAGAGATCGCGGCGATCCAGCGTGGCGATGACGTCGCCGATCGCGCCGCCGCCGAGCAGCACCAGCGGCAAGGCGACGTGGGCGGCATGCTCCGGCGCGCGGCCGGAGGCGAAGCTGAAGAGGGTCAGCGCCCCCACAAACCAACCCGCAAAGAAGACCCACGACAGGCGACCGGGCTGATTGGTCTCGCCCCGGCTGGCGGCGGCCACGGCGAAAGCAACGGCGGCGACCTCGTAGAGCAGGAGCGAGAGGACGAAGAACTGGATCGGCGTCGTGCTCGTGGCCGTGGTCATCAGCCGTCCCCAGTCGGCCACGGCTTCGCCGATCCCGGCTAGGGCGGTCAGGTCGCTGAACAACCGGCTGAAGATAGCGACCGT
Source organism: Thermomicrobiales bacterium (assembly GCA_050695955.1). GTDB lineage: Bacteria > Chloroflexota > Chloroflexia > Thermomicrobiales > UBA6265 > JBOGUF01. The sequence goes on from JBOGUE010000279.1 coordinate 16,228, forward strand.
GGCGACGATGAGTCCCACGAGAAAGGCGAGCGACGCGCGCCCGCCACCGAGGAGCGCCCCGCTTGCCCGCCACAGCGCCCCGTCCGCCCCGTCGGAGGCGAGACCGACCGCGATGCCGAAGACCAGCGCGATGAGGACCGTGATCGCAGCCGGACCTGAGCCAAAGATGAGCGCGAACGCGACCCCGGTCGCCAAGGCCCAGGTTTGACGGGACGCCTCGGTGCGATCCGGCATGCCGACGCGGAGGAAGCAAACGACGAAGAGCAGCGAGAAGCAGGCAATCGCGATCCGCGGATCGGCCGTCCGCGACGCGAAGAGGAGCGTCGGCGAGACTGCCGCCAGCGCCGCCATCCCGACCGTGGCCGCCGTGCCGACGAACGGCCGCAGGCCGGCGGTCAGCAGGACGAGTCCCAAGCCCAGCAGCGCCGGCACGATCCTGGCGGTGACGTCGGTGGTGCCGAAGAGGAAGAAGGCGAACGATTGCAGCAAGAGTAGGACCGGCGACGTGTTCGCGATCTCTTGCCCCGGATCGGCACTGGCGCCGCGGAAGAAAATCCAGGCGTCGTAGGAGCGATGCGCTTCGTCCGGCGAAAGCGCCAGGTGGTCGAGCTGCGCGAACCTTAGCCCGGCGGCCGCGACCGCGACCGCGACCCAGACGATCGCCGACCAGCGGATCGCGCTAAGGTCAATCGTCCGATCCAGCACGGACGGCGTCGAGATCTCGAGCGGACGGTTCGCCATTCTTTAGCTCTCAGCTCTCAGCTCTCAGCTCTCAGCTACTAGCCTGAGGTCCAGCATTGAGCTGACGACTCATTGCTGATAGCTGACCGCTGAGAGCTCGTCAATACCGAATGCCGTTGAAAAACGGCAACAAGTCGTTCCGGATGTAGACGTTGTAGTTGTACTGCCCGATAGTGCCCGGCAGGTCGCGGTACATCATGAGACGGAAGAGCTGCTGCTGGCCTTCGGGCGTGAACTGAGTCTCGACGCTGTCGACGATCGAGCCGAGAACGTCGAGCGGGCCGTGCGGCTGCTCAGCCGTTTTCCAGGCGGAGAGACCCGGCGTCAGTTCCGGCGCGATCGCGAAGTTGCGGTAGGTCTCGTTCTCCGGGAACCACCAGCGCAGGACGTACTCTTGCCGCGTGTACCCGGACAGGGAGTCTTCGACGCCGCCGAGGCGGTCGTTCGAGACGATCACCACCGCGGCGTCACCGGGCGGGCCGGAGATCGACGCCTGGAAGTAATGTTTGTTCGTGTAGTCCCGCAGATACCATTGGAGCGGCCAGGAGGTCTTGTCGTCGTACCAGATCTCCATCTCCTTGCCGCCGGTCAATTCGTAGGAGAGTTGGTCGAGCTCGTTCATCATCCGGGCGATGTCGGGCGAGGTTTGGGTGTAGACCAGCATGTCCTTCGGCACGTCGCCTTCGAGGTAGCTCAACCGCCACCCGGCGTGGATCTGGAGCAGGGCAAAGCCGACGACAAAGGCGGCGAGCGCCGTCTGTCCCGCGCGGCGGGGTCCCCGCCAAAGAAAGCTGCCGGCGAGCAGGACCAGAGCAGCCAGCGGCGGCAGCGCCAACCACCACCAATTGCCGGCGGCGTTGGAGTCGAGTGTGCGGCGGCCGTCGACGACCTGACCTTCAGTCAGCCGAGCCGCGAGGGCGAGGAACGCCGCGCCCGCCAGCAGCAGGACCGTCAACGTGCCCCACTCCGGCCAACCGAAGGCTGGGGTGGTGCTACCGCGCGCTCGCGCCGCCCGTGCCGCCACGACGCCGCGATCGACCAATCCGCCGATAATCGTCGCCGCCAAGAGAGTAAACGGCAAGGCAATGTGGATGACGAGCCAGGGCATCTTCTCACCGGCATACGAGAGTCCGGCGAAGAGCAGTACGGCCCACGTGGCGAGGAAGAGGCGAAACTGAAGATTCGATCCCGGATCGACCTTCCCAAACAGCGTACCGGCCGCTCGCACCAACGTCACGACGATGGCCGCCACGCCCAACAGCACGGGCAGGTACTCGTACTGCGGCAGCAAGAGGAGATAGTAGAACCAGGGCTGGTCGCCGCGCCGGTAGTCATGTTGGCCGAGCCAGTAGAGCAGCGTGCCGTTCGTGGCGAAGGTCGAGGTCCAGAGCCCGCGCAGGTTCGTCAGCATGCTCGTGAAGAGCCCGACGAAAAGCGCCGCCGCGACGACGAAGGCGATCGCCACGCCCGAGCGGTCGGCCCACGCCGCACGGATGGCCGATCCGACGGAACCGTCCGGAGATCTGGCGACAAACGAGGCCAACCAGCCCTCCTCGTCGTGCTCTGGATCCCTCGTCCAGTCGAGCGCCATCCTCCAGGCTATGACGAACACGATGGCGATCAGGATCAGACCGATGACGAGCGGGTTCTGGATCAGATCGCGGTAGTAGGCCCGCTCTTGAGCGCGAGTCGGGTTCTCCCACGGAATATCGAGCGCTTCGCTTCTCCAGGATGGCGGCGTCAGCAACAACCAACCAAGCGCCACGATCAATCCCGCCGCGTGGACGCCGATCACCGCGTACGCGCCTTGTGGCCGCACCTTCAGCCAGTGCCGGAGGCGGTCGAACATGAGCGAGGCGTAAAGAAACCCGACGAAGATGGCGAGGATGGCGAAGATGATCTCGTGGTTGGCCAGCAGCGGACCCGTCGCCGCCGCGCCGGTGATCAGCCACTTCCGCTCCGGCGACTCCAGATAGCGGACGATGCAGATGAAGAGGAGGAGTGTCAGCGTCAGGGTGAACATATCGTGCCGCAGGTTTCGGCTGTAATAGAGGATCGAGGGCGAAACCAGGAGCAGCGCCGAGGCCGCGAGGGCGCCCCAGCGGCCGAGATGGCGCGGTCCCCGCAGGAACCAAGGCAACCCGACCAGCGCGACCCCGAAGAGCGCGGGCATAAACCGCGTGGTCGCATCGCTGTCACCGACGATGAGATAGGCCAGGGCGATCAAGTGGAAGAGGAGCGGCCCGTGCATCAGCGGGTGGTGAGAATAGCCATCACCTTCCGCGTACTTCCACGAGTAGTAGGCGTGCAAACTCTCGTCGTGGTGCAGGGCGCGGGAGCCGAGGTCCCAGAATCTTGTCGCGAAGGCCAGGAGGAGAATGACGCCGTAGAGGGCGTTTTCAATCGTCAGTAAGCGAACGGCCGTCGTCGCCACCGCGTCGAGCGCCCGCTCGGCGACCGGCGCGGCGCCGTCTTGGTGCGCCTGTGCCGCGCCGTCGGGGACGCGTTCGCGCGGGGCTGTCGGCGGAGGCGGCAGCGCGACCGACCGCAAGACGGCCTCACCGCCCGCGCTGATCTCGGTTGTCCGGGGCGCCTGGTTCGGCGCCGGGCCGCGCCGAGGGCGAGGCGTGTCGCTGCGATCCCCCAAGGGGTCCTTCCACCTTGTATCTGTGCCAAGCGGAAACCGCTGCCCGAGCACGCGGCGCACGCGCGCCGTGCCCGAGAGAGGTCGAGTATACGACGATGCGTGTTCAGTCATCAGCCATTCCAGCCTTGCGTTTCCCGGAGGTCCTATGCATAGATTGGGCGAATGGACCTGGAACCTGGAACCTGGAAGTCATGCCATTCGCGGGCGATCAACGATCGCCCGCCATCACAATCACGTCCTGGGCGCGGACCCAGCCGGTGGTTCCGTCGGCGGCGTGGACGTGAAGCCAGCGCTCGCCTTGGCGGCCGGTCGTTTCGCCGAGAAGTTCCACCGGGGTGGACGGCGATAGCGCCGCGTGGGGCGTGCCGATGGCCGGCGCCTCCCAGAGCGAAACGGTCGCGCGGACGGTGCGCGGTCCGGTGGTGGATCGCAAAGCGGTGGAAGTCGGGTCCGCGAGCGGCGTCCTCGCCTCACCGCTCGCCAATGCCGAGGCGACGAGCGGAGCATCGCCGTCCTTGGCGGGCCAGGCGACGGCGAAGACCGCACCAAGCACGAGCGCGAGGATCGCGGCGACCGCGGCCATACGCCCGATCGCCGGTCGGACGTGCGGCATGGCCGGCACGGCTGCGAACCCGAGGCGGGCGCTCGCTGCCGGTGCGTGTTCGCGTGGCTGGGGCGCCACCAGTTTGCAGCGCAGCTCGGACAGGAACTCCGGCGTCGGCTCCGGCGCCGCAAGCCCGGCGTGGACGCGTTGGAGTTGTTGGGTCAGCACCGGCTCGGCATCTATTGCCTGAACCGGGTCCCGTTCGGTCGCCGCGTTCCACGCCGCGTCGAGACGATCCGCGTGGAGGTGATCAGTTTCGTAATTGTGCTTGGATCTCATCCGCTGATTCTGCCCCTGGTGTCGCGAGTGCCTGCCGGAGCTGGCGAAACGCGCGTAGCTGCGACATCTTCACCGCCGCAACGCTCTTGCCGAGCGCCGCGGCGATCTCCCCACCGGTCAGTCCGGCCAACCGTAGCTCGACAATCCGTCGCTGGTCGGCGGGCAGTGCTTCGAGCGCAACCCGGAGCGCCCGGCGTTCGTCCGCGTGGACAGCTCGCTCTTCCGGCGACGGATCAACGTCAGGTTCCGACTCACTCCTGGCGAGCGACACGGCGGATGGTCGCCTGGCCGCGTTGTTGGCGACTGAATGGGCGATGGCAAAGAGCCAGGCCGGGAAGGAGCCGCCGCGGAAGCTGGGCAATCGTTCCAACGCCCTCGTGAAGATCGCACTCGTCACGTCCTCCGCTTGCTCGCGGGTGCCGGTGCGCCGGTAGCAGTAGCGATAAACCGCGACCGCGTACCGGTCGTACAACGCGCCGAACGCCTCACGGTCATGCACCGCGCGGTGGGCTAGCTCCGCGTCTTCGCACGCCTGATCCCGTCGCTCCACGCCCGCTCCGCCGCCATGTGCGCGCTCCGATTCGCCTTCGCCGCGGATCGGCCGACCTCCGCGGTATCGACGCGCGCCACTACCCTCTAAGACACGCGAACTTCACCAAAGGTAACGCACGCCCCCGTCATTCCGATCGCGGAGAGGAATCTCGCCTTCATAAGACGTCCGGGACGATTCCTTACCGCGGCTCGGCATGACGAGCTACCACCTTTGTGCAAATCGCACAGTGATCACCGTGGCTTTGGGCAAGCACGCACGTTTTTTTCCTGCACGTGGCTCCGTAGACTCACAGTCAGGCAACGTCACATCGTTGGGGAGGACGGGACGTGGGAGAAATCAATTCGGGCGATACCGCCTGGGTCTTGGCATCGTCCGCATTGGTCATGTTGATGACGCCGGCGCTCGGGTTCTTCTACGGCGGGTTGGTCCGCCGGAAGAACGTGCTGGCGACGCTGATGCACAGCTTCTTCATTCTGGCGCTGATCAGCGTGCAGTGGGCACTCTGGGGCTACTCCCTCGCCTTCGGCCCCGACATCGGCGGCGGCATCATCGGCGGCCTCGACTGGATCGGCCTGCGCGGCGTCGGCGGTGAGCCGAACGCGGACTACGCGGCAACGATCCCCCACTCCGCCTTCATGATCTTCCAGTGCATGTTCGCGGTCATTACACCGGCATTGATTACCGGCGCCTTTGCCGAACGCAAGCGCTTCAAGGCCTTCGTCGTCTTCTCCCTCGCCTGGGCCACGTTGGTCTATGCGCCGGTGGCGCACTGGGTTTGGGGCGTGGGCGGCTGGTTGCGCGAATACGGTGCGCTCGACTTCGCCGGGGGGACGGTGGTCCACATCACCTCCGGCGTCTCCGCGTTGGTCGCGGCGATGGTGCTCGGTCGCCGCAAGGGCTTCGGCGCGGAGCCAATGGAGCCGCATAACCTCACCTACACGGTGCTCGGCGCGGGCCTCCTCTGGTTCGGGTGGTTCGGCTTCAACGCGGGGAGCGCGCTCGGCGCGAACGCCCTCGCGGCCAACGCCTTCGTGGTGACGAATGTGTCCGCCGCGATGGGCGCGTTGACCTGGATGACGGTGAGCTGGCTGCGGCACGGCCACCCGAGCGTCCTCGGCGCGGCGGCCGGTGCGGTCGCCGGACTGGTTGGCATCACGCCGGCCGCGGGTTATGTCACTCCGTCCTCGGCCATCGTGATCGGATTTGGGGCGGGCGCATTCTGCTTCTTCGCCGTCGAGCTGCTGAAGAACAAGGTCAAGGTCGACGACGCGCTCGACGTCTTCGCCGTCCACGGCGTCGGCGGCATGTGGGGCGCCATCGCAACGGGCATTTTCGCCGACTACTCCTACAACGAGCTCGGCGCGGATGGACTGATCTACGGCGGCTACGAGCAATTCTTCAAGCAGATCGTGGCGGTTGTCGCGGTCACGGCCTTCGCCGCCTCGGCAAGCTGGGTGATTCTCAAGGCGATCGATCTCACGATTGGGCTGCGGGTGCCGGAGCAGGAGGAAGTCCTGGGCCTCGACTCCTCGCAGCACGGTGAGCTGGCATACCACCTGTAGGGTTCGGTTCAGGGGAGGACGACGATGATCGTTATCGCATTCGTGGCATTCGCCATCCTGTTGGTGGCCTGGCTGCTGGCGCCGAATGGCGATTTCGCCGAAAAGACCGCGCCCGCTCAAGCCCCGGCGCCCGCCCCCAGCGTCCCGCTGGTCGACGCCCCGGCGCCGGTGAGCTAGGGCGAGACACCCGCCGTCACCATCTCGTCATTCCGAGCTTCGGAACTCCGAAGCTCGGAATGACGCGTGCTCCTAGCCCATGATCCCCCGTTCGTGCGATGATCGTTCCCGGCACCGACGATCGGGCCGGGAGCCGGTTGGGCCGGCAATGGCGTCGCAGGAGGGTCTAATGCGATGACGAGCGGAGCGGCCGGCGGCGCTGGCGGGGTTGCAGCTGCAGCGCGGGACGAGAACCAGGCGCCAAAGAACCCCGCGGAGCAGGAGTCGCTGGCGCGTGGGATGGGGGACGACCTCACCGAGATCTTCCTGCACTATGTCCGTGGCGACATCTCCTTTGCCGATGTCACCTTCGAGACCTACGAGACCCTTCAGGACCTCTATATCGTCGCCAGCGGCGACTATGAGCTCGAGTACGAGGAGACCGACGACTACGACGAGGCCGCGGCGACCGAAGAGCAAGAAGAACTCGCCCAAGAACCGGCCCGCGACGCCAGTTAGGCGGGCGCGCGACCGTGTCGCAATCGCACCACCACCGCCGGCTCCAGCGCCGGGTGCTCATCATCGCCAGCGTCACCGCGGTCATTGCCGTGCTGATTGGCGTCCCGCTGGCGATCTCGCCCGAGCTTCGACTCGACGTGGCCTATCGCCTCGGAGTGGCCCCCGGAGCCGATGCGGAGCAAATCTTCGCCGAACATGCGACGGTCGAGCTCCTGATCCTGGTCGAGGAAGTCCCGGTCGAATTGAGCCCGCCGACGCGGCGGTACCACGCGGTCGCCGTCGCCGAGCGGACTGCCGATGGCATCCTGCTACACGACATCAACCGGGACCGTGCCGTTTCGGTGCCGCTGGACCGCTACGACCGCGTCGCCGCCGCGACCGATCGCGACGCGCTGCTCCTCGTCGACGAGCAGGCGGCGGACGACCCGCGCGCCGTGCTCGTGACCCTTTCCGCCGGCACCGTGCGCAAACTCCCGCCGGGGCAGGTCGATCCGGGCATCCCCGGCGATTGGAGCGGCGACATCGCCGGCAACACGATCGACTGTGGCGGCGTTTCCCCGGCCAGCACATGGGTTGGCTGTATCGACCGGCGCGGCCGTGCGGGCCGTTATTTGGCCGGTGACTGGGAGCTCCAGGCGCATCCCTATGGTCGCCCGGAGGAGACGCATCACCTCTATCGTGGTCTCGGACTGCTGCCAATCGTCGGTTGGTCCGAAGACGAGCGCTGGCTCTATCTCCAAAATGAGTCCGGCATCTGGCGCGTCGCCGCACCCGAGACATGATCGGCCAGCGACGGTCGCGGATTCCCGCTACACTCCGCCGAGCATCCACCGTCCCCGGTGACCACGAGAAGGCGTACGATGGTCCGTCTCCAGCCTGTTCACGTCGCGGCCACCCGTTCTCTTTGGCTCCAGGAGGCCCTCGCGCTGGAGCCGGAGGCCGGCAGCGCTGAACCGCTCGGCGGCGCGCATCGGACCGACGTCTGCATCGTCGGCGGCGGCTACACCGGGCTCTGGACGGCACTACGGATCAAGGAGCTCGACCCGTCGGTCGAGGTGATGGTCCTGGAAGCGGACATCTGCGGCGGCGGCGCCAGCGGGCGCAACGGCGGACTGGTCCTCGGCTGGTACGCCAAGATCGAGAGTTTGATCAAGGTCTGCGGCGAGGAGGAAGCGGTCCGCCTCGTGCGGTCCTGCGGCGCGGCCGTGTCGGAGATCGGCGAGTTCTGCCGGCTGCACAGTATCGATGCCCACTACCGCCACAGCGGCTGGCTGCGCACCGCCACGACCCCATTGCATATGGGATTGTGGGCAGCGAGCATCCGCACCTGCGAGCGGCTCGGGTTCGACGTCCACGAACGACTCGGCCCGGAGGAGGTGGCGCGGCGCACCGGGTCGCCGGTACATCTCGGCGGCGTGCTCGAACGGGACGCCGGGACAGTCCAACCGGCACTGCTGGCGCGTGGGCTGCGCCGCGTCGCGATCGAGCGCGGCGTGCGTGTCTACGAACACACACCGGTGACCGAACTCTCCCCTGGTCGCCCGCCGGTAGTTCGCACGCCGCGGGCGGCGGTTGTGGCCGACAAGGTCATTCTGGCAACCAACGCATGGGCCGCCGGACTTCACGAGCTGCGCCGGGCCATTGTCGCTCTCTCCAGCGACATGATCGCCACCGCGCCGATGCCGGAGCGGCTGCACGAGATCGGCTGGACCGGCGGCGAGTGCATTACCGACGCCCGCTTGATGGTCCACTACTACCAAACGACGCGTGACGGCCGGGTGGCCATCGGCCGCGGCAGCGGCGCCCTTGCCTATTTGGGTCGAATCGGACCCACGTTCAATCAAAACGACGATCGTGCGGCGGTTGTCGACCGCGGCCTCCGCCGCCTCTACCCGGCGCTGGCCAACGTCCCGATCACGCACGCGTGGGCTGGCGCGGTCGACCGCAGCCGGACGAATACGTTGATCTTCGGCAAGTTCAGCGAAAATCCAAACGTGCTGTACGGGGTCGGCTACTCAGGCACGGGCGTCGCCCCGTCGCTGATCGGCGGGCGCATCCTCGCCTCGACCGCGCTCGACCGCGTCGACGAATGGTCGACCTGCCGTCTCAACCAGGGTCCGCTCGTCCTCTTCCCGCCCGAACCGGCCCGCTTTTTCGGCGGCCTGCTGGTGCGCGAAGCGACCCGGCGGAAGGAAGAGGGCGAAGAGCGAAGTGAGGCGGCGCCCGGATTGGTTAATGTGTTGGCGTCGCTGGCGCTGCCGCGGTATCCGAAAAAGCGGTGACTATTCATCGGTCTCCGTCTCCGGCGTCCCGTCCGTTTCCGGTTCGTTGAGCAGCCACTCGTCGAAGCGCTCCCGGAGCGCCTCCATGTTGTCTGCCCACCAGTTGCTATTCTGGACGAACTGGACGGCCCGGTTCTGCGGCGCGCTGGGGAGAACGGGGAGGCGATCCTGGCGCAGGTAGTTGAACGCTTCTTTGTTGACCGGCCCATAGGGAACAAGGCGCGCGAAGTTGGCCATCGGCACCGCCCGCGTCGCGTAGTTGATGAAATCCATCGCGACATCGGCGTTCGACGCGCCACGGGGGATGATCCAGCAGTCGGCCGAGAGCATGCCGCCGTACCAGTTGATCCGCACTTCTTCGGTCAGTTGGAGTTGTGAAAGGCGGGCGTTCCAAGCGCTCGCCATCCCCACTTGGTCGTTCGCCACGAGCTCGACCGGCTGCTTGCGGTCCTCGTACCAGAAGAGGACGTGGCCGCGGACGCGGTCGAGGCTGGCGAACGCGCGCTCGACGTCGAGCGGGTAAAGGGATTCCACGGCGACGCCGTCCGCGAGGAGCGCAAACTCGAGGTTGCCCGCCGGACCACGCCACAGCGATCGCGTCGCCTCCGGCGGCAGCTCCTCGCCCTCGACGATCGGCGGCACGTCCCAGAAGCTGGTCCAATCGGACGGCGCGTGCTCCGTACCTGCCGGGTAGATCAGCACAGTCGAGAAGTACGCCGCGCCGATGCCGTGTTGGAGCACAATGTCCTCGAAGAGCGCCGTGACCTCGACGACGTTACGGTCGATTGGTTCGAGGTAGTCTTCGCGGCTAAGGGTTAGCACCTCTTCGGTCGGCGCCGTCAGCACGTCCCAGGTCACTTCGCCGCTGTCGACCTGCCCCTTCATGCGGCCAACATCGGCACGTTTGAGCTGGATCGTGGCGCCCGTGTCGACCTCGAATGGATCGAAGAAGGCATCCTCCTGGGCGTCCTGGTAGTCGCCGCCCCAACCCGCGACCGTCAGGGTGCGGCCCAACCACTTCTCGGGATCGGCGTAGCCAGCGACGGGGGTGCCAATGACCTCCTGGGTCGGCGTCGGCGTCAGCTCCGGCGCTGCGGTCGGCTCCGGGACCGGTGTACCGTCGCCGGTCGCATCATCGTCGTCGCCGCCACAGCGCGTTACACCAAAGAGCAGGGCGCCGCCGGCCGCGGTGTGCAGGAATGCCCGCCGGCCCAGCCGTCGCTCTTGGTTCGATTGTCGACGGACTGTCCCGTCATTCATCCGCTTCGATCCCAGTGAGCCATTCGCCGAACCGTTCGCCCGCGTCCACGCTGTTCGCGGCCCACCACCCAGCATCAAGCGCCAGCAGTTGCTCGACGTTCGTTGGCGCGGTGGGCAACAGCCTTGCCTCGGCCGCGCTCAAGAGATCGAATGCGGCGGGCGTCACCGGTCCCAGCGGAATCGCCCGCGCCAGCGCCGCTTGTACCTCGGGCGACGTCGCGAACCGGATGAGGTCGAGCGCTACGTCTTGATTGCGCGCGCCGCGCGGCACGACCCAATGGTCCGCGATCAGCAATCC
>JBOGUE010000280.1:0-7253 GCA_050695955.1 Thermomicrobiales bacterium
AGATCAGCCTGCGCGGCTCCCCTGGGCGACGCCGGGAAACGGACGGACTCAGCCCGCGCCAGCGCGAGATCGCGCGCCTCTTCGAACAGGGCTATCAGCGCAAAGAGGTGGCGCAGTCCCTCGGCATCTCCGAAGGAACTGTCAAAGAGCACTCCGACCGCATGCGTGCCCGATTCGGGGGCAAGAATACGACCGAGCTGATCACCATCTTGCGCCGCCAGGGGTTGATCTAACGCTGGTCCAGCCCAGGTGTCCCCCAGAAAGCGGACTATTCATCCAGGCTGAAGGTCGTGTATCCTCGACGGGCGTGACTGATCACGATGCGACACGTCACCCGGCCCGCCGCGGCCGGTGTTCGGCGACGTCGTCGTTTTCGCGGAAGGCGTCATCCTCGGGGTAGGGGAAGAGTCCATGCAGGACGTCAAATACTACGAACAAGGACGGGTCCCCGGCGACGCGTTGTGGGTGCTGAACTCGATCGAACACCAGCGAGAATGGGCGATCGTCCTCGACCACACTGACGCCGGGAACTACTTCAACCCGGCCGGCCCCAACTGGCAGGTCTTCGTCAACGGCGTCCTGGTCAGCACGTGCGACAGCCGGTGGGAAGCCGGCCTCGTGATGCAGGATTACCTCGACGGCGCCTGCTGGATCCCCGGCCTGCCCCGGTCGTCGCATCGCCGCCGTAGACGCCGCCGCGTCCGCCTGGCGCGGGCGACGGGCTAGGGCGCACGGATCACGGGTCGCGGTCTGAACCTGTCGGATATCGCCGCCGTCGCCATCATCCGCGTGCCCCGCATCGCGGCGGCGCTCTATCTGTTGTCGGCCCTCATTTGTACCGTTGGCGCCCGTGACGAGCCGGACCTATGGGCATGGGCCATGCTTTCGTTGGGACTCGCCGTCGTCTCCTTTCGTTGCGGCCAGAGCGAACCCCCCGTAATCTCCGTTCCCGCCTGATTTCCCGCGATGCGCTACGATCCCCTTCCGTGAAACGATCGCGCGATCAGCACGCATCGCGCCATGCGGAGGGGGAGTCGCGGTGACCGACCAACGCCTCACAATCCTCGGTGGCGGCAACACCGCCTTCAGCCTGGCGGCGAATCTCGCGTTGGCCGGTCACGCGGTCCTGCTCTGGGAACATCCCGCCTTTGCGCACACGATCGAGACAATCCGCGAGCGCGGAGTGATCCACTTGGAAGGTGATGGCAATTCTGGGGCGGCGCGATTGGCCGGGGTGACCACCGATCCGGCGGAGGCGCTGGCCTGGTCGGAAACGCTGATCTGCTCCGTGCCGTCGTACGCCCATCAGCCGTTCATCGATCAGATCGTGCCGCACCTCCGGCCGGGGCACCTGCTGGCGCTCCTGCCGGGCAATCTCGGCACGCTCGCCTTCGCGAAGGCACTTCGGGAGGCGGGCGCGACCGGAATTATCCTGGCGGAGGCGGACACCGCGCCCTACGTTTGCCGTAAGACCGCGCCCGACCGCGCCGTGATCTGGGGCATCGTGCCGCGTCTCGGCATCGGCGTCTTCCCCGCGAGTCAAACGGATGAGGCGATGCCGGTCTGGCGCGAACTCTTCCCAGGCGCGGTGGCCTACCCGCACGTGCTGGCGGCGGGACTGTCCGCGTTGAACCCGATCGTCCACCCGCCGGGCGTGCTGCTCAACGCCGGGCGGATCGAGCGCAGCCGGGGCGAGTTCTGGTTCTACGAGGAGGGGGTGACGCCCGCGGTCGTGCGTGCCACCGAGGCGCTTGACGCCGAGCGACTGGCCATCGGAGCGGCGCTCGGTCTGACGCTGACGCCGGTCGCCGAGGGGTTCCACCAAGCCGGTTTCGGCCCGGCCGGTGATCTTTGGAGCGTGATCAACGGTTCACGCATGCTGACCGCGCTCCGTGCCCCCGGCGCGGTCGACACCCGCTGGTTGCGCGAGGACGTGCCGTTTGGCCTCGTCACCTGGGCCGCCATCGGCGACGAGTTCGGCGTCGAGACGCCGGTCATGGACGCCATCATCATCCTGGCTTCGGCGGTGCTCGGGATCGACTGCCGCGCGGCCGGCCGCACGGCTATCGATCTCGACTTGGTCGGCTTGACGCCGGAGAGGATTGCCGCCCTTTGACTTGTGCTGAACCGGCCGCATCGCCGACGATTGCTGCATGAACCACCAGGATCATGTGCGGCTGATCAAGGCGGGAATCGAGCAAGGATCGGGAGGGGTCTGGGCGGATTTCGGCGCGGGAGATGGCGCGTTCACGCTCGCCTTGCGCGACATCGCGGGACCGGACGTCGAGATCCACGCGGTGGATCGCGACCGCTCGTCGCTTGGCGCACTACGGAGCGCGTGCGATCGCGCCTTTCCCGGCTCCAACCTCCACCTCCTCCACGCCGACTTCACCCACCCGCTCGATCTGCCTTCCCTCGACGGCATCCTGACCGCCAACGCTATCCACTTCGTGCGCGACCACGTCCCGCTCCTGGCAAGCTGGCGGGCGTATCTGAAGCCGGAAGGACGACTGGTCGTCGTCGAGTACGACGCCGACCAGGGCAACCGCTGGGTGCCGCACCCGCTCTCCTTCGCCGCGTTCGGGCCGATCGCAAAAGCGGCAGGGTACGAGCAGCCCAGGCTCATCTCGACCGTGCCCTCCCGGTTCCTCCGCGGGATGTACGCGGCGGTGACGATGTCGGCTCCGGTCCCGGCTACGCGGTAACCGCTGGTCGCGTTCGGACAGCGGCACGGCACGTGCACTCGTTGACCGTCGCCGGGATCACAGGCCGGGCATCGGGAGATCGTGAGAGGGAATGCGTATGCAGCAACCAGATCAGAGAGGCCATGCCAATGCAATCCGCTGGGTGACGCTGGCGGCAATGATGCTCTCCTTGGCGGCGCTCTTCGCCTGGACGCCGGGCGCGGAGGCGCAGGCGACGCCCACGTCTCAGACCGCGCCGGGCACGGTCAACGTCGAGCTGATCCTCGACTCCTCCGGATCGATGGCCGGCCCCGTCGTCGAAGGAGAGGACTTGACGCGGATCGACGCCGCCAAACAGGTCCTCGAAGACGTCATCGAGGCGATCCCGGAACGGGAAGGGATCAACGTCGGCTTCCGCGTCTACGGCCATCTCGGCACCAATACAGAAGCGGGTCGCGCCGAGAGTTGCCAATCGACCGAGCTGCAGGTCCCGATCGAAGGGGTGAACAAAGAGGCGCTGCGAGAACAGGTCGCGGCCTATGAGCCGGTCGGTTGGACCCCCATCGCCCTCTCGTTGCGCGAGGCCGCCGACGACTTTCCGGATGCCGCCGAGGGCGTGACCAACGCCGTCGTCCTCGTCACCGACGGGCTCGAAACCTGCGGCGGCGATCCTTGCACCGCCTCGCGGGCACTGAAACAGGGCGACGTGGGCGTCACGACCCACGTCATCGGCTTCGCCCTACTCGAAGAGGAACAGCAGAACCTTCAATGCATCGTCGACGAGAGCGGCGGCCTCCTCCTCGGCGCGGGCAGCGCGGAGGAGTTGCGTGAGTCGCTCTTCCAGGTGCTGGAAGAGGTGGAGGTCGTCACCCGCAACGGCTTCCTCGAGATCGAGTCGATCGGCGGACTCTTCCCGAAGGCGACGATCGAGGGCCAAGCCGGCGCGACTGACACCGATCCGGAAGGCGAACCCTTCGCCACCACACTGACCGACCAAAATCGGATCGAGCTACCGGCAGGCAACTACGCCGTCTTCTGGGCGAACCCGAGCGGTCAGGAGACACGGATCCAGGTCGAAATCATCGCCGAGGAGACGACGTTCATTCGCGGCTCGATCATCCGCTTCCCGCATGGCGCGGGCGAGGTCTACATCTTGCGCGACCAAGCCGGGATCGTCATCTGGCAGGACCAAATTGAGGAAGGCGACCTCGTCTGGGTTCTACCCGGCATCTACCGCTTGGACTTGGAAGAGCTGACGGGCGACCCGGTTCTCATCTCCATGGTCGTCCAGACCCACCCCGGCCAGGTAACCAAGATCGACGTCATGGCGACGCCGTGACATAGGGCGGCAAGGCCGGCGAGGGCGGCCTCAGTCCGCCGGTGCCGCCGACGTTTCGCGTGGCCGAACGGATGCGCGATTGCGGGCGGTGATGGCGGTGTAGATGCGGGGCAGGTGGTCCCAGGCGGCGCCGGCGAGGACGCCGACGCAGACGGCGAAAAAGAGCAAGATCGGCAGGTAATAGCGGTTGAAGTCGACGCGCATGCCGACGACGATCGCCGCTGCCTGGCCGCCGATCAACGCCAGGGCCATGAAGTGGCGGCTGAGCACGCCCCGGCTGAGCGCGATGGCGGCGAACGCGAGCAGGCCCGCCAGCTCGAACGGTGGGTCATAGCCGCGGCGTCCCCAATCTTGGCCGAGGAACCCGCCTGCCTTTTCGACGATCCGGCCGGAGGTCGTGTACCGATCGGCAAAGGCGGTCCACGTGCGATCAAGCGCCTCGATTCGCGTGTCGACCGCGCGATCATCCCAGATCCGGGCCTGGCTTTCCATCTCCTGTTGTCGGAAGTCGATGAGGTTCATCGTGCGGCCGACCGGGTCCGGCCAGAGATAGGGATAGGAGAGGACGAAGAACGTGACGGTGATGACCGGCAGCGCCAGCAGCATCCAGCCGAGCCGGATCTGCCGCGGCCGGTCTGCCGGGCAGAGCCACGCCCAGAGACGACCCAGGCGCGGGATGCGGCGCAGCCAGGGATCGCTGAGGAGCACCACTCCGATTCCTGCCAGGGCGAAGGCAAGGAAGAGCGGGCTCAGCTTGGCCGACGCCCCCGCCCCGAGGAGCACGCCGAGCAGGATCAGACGCGGCCAGGTCGGTCGGTCGGACAGTGCCATGATGACCAACGTGGCGAAGGCGACGATCAAGCCCAGCAGAGCGTCGGAAAGGGCCTGGCTCGACAGGACGGTCTGTAAGGGGTTGGCCGCCAAAAATAGCGCGCCGGCCAGGCCGCCAATCCAGTTGGTCAAGCGGGTAGCAATGAGGAAGACGAGGGCAACAGTGAGCGCCCCGATCGCGGCGTTCGTCCGCCGTCCGGCCTCGAGGTCAGCCTGAGCCGGCATATTGCCGTAGGTCGCGTTCCAATTGACGTTCCACTCGTCGCCCCGATGGAAATCCCACGGGCCATTGGTCGTCACGTCGCGACCCTGGAGCAAGAGCCCGAGCCCGATGACATAGGAGCCCATCGGCGGCTGGCCGCGGATCAGGTATTGGTCCGACCAGGTCTCGCCGAGGGGATCGCGCAAATCGCGGATGTAGTGGGCGCGGTTGACCCAGCGCGACTCGTCCGGGTGGAACCGGGTCGTTCGCGTCTCGTCGATGTTCATCCAAAGGCTGAACCCGAAGACGAACAGGGCCAGCGCGACGAGCAGTGCCCAGGGCGTGTCGTGCACACGCAGCCGTCGAGTCCAGGTACCTGGTCCTGGTCCAGTCCCAGTCCCAGTCCCAGTCCCAGTCACGGGCGTCGTCGTTCGTGATCCGTTGGTGGCCTCGGCCATCCACAACCTCCGGCGGACACTCCGCATGCGTGGAGTGTAGCACTGCACGCCTGCCGATTCGGCGCCCTCAGGGTGCGCCAAAATCGCTACAATGTCCTGAAAGTTGCATGCGTGTGCGGAGTGGAGGAGGGAAGCGGGTGGCGCAGTTTTATCCGGACCCAGCGTACGATCACCGGCTGGCCGAGCGGGTCGTCGTCTACTTGCAGACCAAGGACCCGGCGATCTTCCCCTTTACCGCCAACTTCGACGTCGAACGCCGCCGCGCCTTCGTCCGCGACCTGCGCCAGGCGCTGGGCGACTTGCAGGACAGCGGCAGCGCCCGCAAGACCTCGGCCTCTGGCTTTATCATGAACGATCGGCGCCTCCAGGAGACCATCGCCGAATGGGCCGCCGCCGATGGCGATTGGCCCCTCGGCGCCATACGCCGATAGGCGTTAGGAGCTATGTCTTCGTTTCCCTAACGCCTAACGCCTCGAACCGTTCCAACGCCAGGATCGGAAACGGCGTCGCGCCGGCGCCGTACGCCAAATCCACCAAATGCTCCCCAATGGTCGGGGCGAACTTGAAGCCGTGGCCGGAGAAGCCGGCGGCGAAGACGACGTGCGGCCACGCCGGGTGGCGGTCGATGATGAAGTCGCCGTCTGGCGTCAAGGTATAGAGGCAGACGGCGGAGGAGAGGACCTTGCCGGTGATCGCGGGGAAGATCTGCCGCGCCGGGCCGAGTGCATCCTCCGCCTCGTCCGGCGCCACCTCACGGTCGACCGTCTCCGGTGTGGTTGCCAGCCCGCCGTCGTGACGGCCGATCTTGAGACCCTCGCGGCCGAAGATCGGCAAACCGTAGAGCTCTCCGGCGGCTGAGTCCGCGATGAACGTCGGGAAGCGCTCAGGTTCGAACACCTCGGGCTGGTCGACCTCGACCCAATGGATCGTCTTCCGGCGGACGGTCAGCGGCAGCCCGAGATCGGCTAGCACGTGACCCGCCCACGCGCCCGCGGTGACGATGAGGCGGTCGGCCGTATACCGGCTATGATCCGTCACGACCCAGGCGCCCGAATCCGTGGCGCCCCACGAGCGGACCGGTTCGTTCTCCCGGATTTCGACGCCGAGTGAACGGGCCTGTGTCGCGAGGGCGCGTAACCCGCGTTCCACGTCGATGAACCCCGAGTCGGGACCGAACCCCGCTTCCCAATCCTCCGGCACGCGGTAGACGGGCCAGCTCCGCATCAGTTCCGCCGCATCCAGCCACTCGAAAGCCACGCCGTGGCGGGCGGCGTTGTCGCGGGCGCGGTCGGCGTGACCGTGGCCCGGTACGGCCAGCTCCAACCCGCCGACCCGGTGCAGGACCTTCTCACCCGTGGCCTCTTCCAGCGCGACCCAGAGATCGTCGGCCCGGCGCACCAGCGGGATGTAGTCGGCCCCTTCGGCGTAGGCGTGGCGGATGATGCGGGTCAATCCGCCGTGGCTACCCATGGCGTGGACGTGCCCGAACTGTTCGAGCACGAGCGCCTTCTCGCCCCGCTTGCCGAGTTCCCAGGCGGCCCCCGATCCCATGGTGCCGCCGCCGATAACGATGGCTGCGAAGTGCGTCATTTAGGGTCCTGCCTCGCTGGCTACCTACATCGCCTCCAACGGTTGACGGTTACCGAAGATACGTTGCGGACCGGCGACCGGGGCGGCCCAGCGGACGGCGTTGGCGATGACCGTGCGGACTTCCGGGTTGAAGTAGGTCGGGTATGTCT
>JBOGUE010000281.1:0-5608 GCA_050695955.1 Thermomicrobiales bacterium
ACACCAACGTCTTCCATGACGTGACGACCTTCCTGACCCGGCTCGGCGAGATCGGGACGCGGGTGTGCAAGGTCGAAATCCGTTCTCAGGGGAGCGAGACCTCCGGCACCGGGTTCCTCCTCGGCCCCGACCTCGTGATGACCAATTACCACGTGATGGAGCGGGTGATCGAGGAGCGGGGAGTCCAACCGTCCGACGTTGGCATCCGCTTCGACTACAAGCGGCTCAACAATGGCAAAGTGCTCAACCCTGGCACGGTGTACCGCCTCGCACGAGACTGGCTGGTCGATAGCAGCCCGCCAAGCCCGTTCGAACGGGGGCAGGCGCCAGCGTACGCACCGCCCCAACCCGAGGCGCTCGACTTCGCGCTCCTGCGGGTGGACGGGAGACCCGGGGCGAATCCGCGGAAGTGGATCGAGATCCCGTCCGGGTCCCACGAGTTCATCGAGGGCACGCCCCTTTTTATCGTCCAGCACCCACAAGGCGCTCCGCTGCAGCTGGCCCTCGACACCGAAGCGATCATCGGTCCCAACGAGAACGGGACGCGCGTCCGGTACCGAACCAACACCGAGCCGGGGTCGTCCGGCTCGCCCTGCTTCAATGCCGACTGGGAGCTGGTGGCGCTCCATCACAGCGGCGATCCCAACTTCGACCGCGACAACAAGCCCGAGTACAACCAGGGCATCCCGTTCCGTCTGATCGCGGCGCGCCTGAACAGACTCGACGGTTTGGCCGGGGCGCCCCGGACGGCGCCGCGGCGAACAACTGACCGGTCCGCCTTGCGTCTGGCGGCGTTCGGGGAGCCGATTGCCGCCGAGCGCTACACGGGTCCGAAACTGGTGGTCGCCTTAAGAGAGACCAAGGTCACGGTCACCCCAGGCAATGCCGTGACGATCCAGTGCGCGCTCTACAACCACAGCAACATTGTCGACGAGTATCGACTGGCGATCGCGGGCATCGACCCCACCTGGGTCGAGTTGCAGGCCACGACGGAACGCGTCTTCCCGCCAGCCAGCACCGACGGCAACGCGACCCCGCTCGTGGTCGCGATGACCTTCGCGCTACCCCGCACCGCGAGGGCCGCGGTCAGAGAGTATCCCTTCGTCCTCACCGCTGCATCGGTCGATGATCCAGGCGTGACGGCGACCGCCAACGGTCTCCTCATCGTCGGACCGATTGTCGACTTCGCGCTCGACGTGGACGATCCAGCGCCAGACCCGGGCAGGCTGGAAGGCGTCCTGACGGTCGCTCTGCGCAACACGGGCAATGCCAGGCTGACGATCGCGCTCGCCGCCGAGGAGAAGGAGGGACGGCTCGACTGCCACATTGCCGAGGAGCGGGTGACTTTGGACGCCGGGCAGGCGCGGCAGGTGGCGCTCACGACCCGCTTGCGGGACCCACGCCTGGGCGCCGCCGGGGTCTGCCAGATCTCGGTCATGGCGACGGTCGTCGACGTGAATCCACCGCTGGATCTCCCGCCTGCCGCCACGACGCGCACCGCGCTCGTGACCTACCGCTACGAGGTGCCAACCCTTGACCCTCCCGCGCTTGACCCGCAGCTCGTCGAGCTGGACGACGCGGCGGCCCAGACCAGGGTTGTGCTGGGCAATCGCGCGGCATTTCCGATCGTGGTCGAGTTGCATGGGGATGATCGGGCGAATGTTCTGCGCTTCGAGTGGGGTGATGGCGATCGGGTGGAGGTACCCGCCCGCCAGGTGCTCCGGGCGCCGCTACGGATCACCTGCCCCGATCGCTCGCGCCTCAATCCGTCACCACAAGCAACACCGTTTACGGTCGTGGTGACGCCCGTCGCGCCTGCCGGAGCGCCGGCGACGATTCAGGGCGACTTGCGCACTCCACCACCGGTTGATTTCGACCTTCGACTCGAACCGGAACAGGTCGCGCTCGGTGGCGAGGCCGCCCGCATCGACATCGTGTTGACGAATCGCGGGGCACGGCCCACCCATGTCGTCCTCGACGCCTACGACAAGACCGGCGCCCTTGATCTGGATTTCGATGGCGGCTCCTTACACGCGCTTCCCGCACGGGGAGAGCCCGTCACCGTGCAATTGCGCATCACCCTCATCGACCGGGCACGCCTACCGCAACCCGCTGGCAGCACCGGGTTCACGGTCACGGCCACGTTGGCGCCGCCCGCGGGAGAACCGCGCGTCGCGCGGGGTGAGGTCGTCATTTCAGCGCCGCCCGACGTCCGCGTCGGGCTGGATCCGGACAGGGTCGAGGGCAGCGGGGTGCAGCAGGTGCGGCTCATCGTCGAGAATCAGGCGAGCCGGCCGGCCGAATTCGCCATCGAGACTTCGAGCCGCGACCGGGCGCTCGACGTCGCGGTCGAATCGAGTCGGGTGACCGTGGCCGCTCAGGGGCGGACCACGGTCCCGATCCAGCTCACGCCGCGGGTGGGCGGTGGTGTGGGCGGACCGGCGGCGGCGCCCCAAGAACGCTCGTTCACCGTCACGGTCACGCCGATTGAGGCGCCGGCGCTGGCGAAGGAGGTTTCTGGGCGCTACGCTCTGCTGCCGGACATCGTTAGCGTGCGCCTCGAGCCGGAGGAGATCGAAGCGGTCGGGGCAGCGACCTTTGACGTCTGGCTCAAGAACAGCGGCGTGACCGATGCCATCGTCGCGCTCGAGGCCGAGGACCAGGGCGGCGGCTGCGGATTGGCATGCGATCCGCCGCGCGTCACGATTGCGCCGGGCCGCAGCGTCCGGACCAGGCTGATTGTCACCCCACCGGCAGGACAAGCAACCGGCGCCCGCTGTCAGTTTGCGATGGTCGCGCGGCCGATCTTGCCGGCTGGCGGAGCGGTCCGCGCTGAAGGCGCCGCCGTCCTGCTGCCGGCGCGACCGCGGGGCCGGCGCCTGCTGTGGGGCATCTTGGTCACAATCGCCGTCTGGCTCTTAGGCATCGCGCTGGACGCGCTTTTCGATTCCGATGGGACGATCATCTTCATCGCTATCCTGCTGGGTCCGATTGTTGGCGGTCTTGTGACCCGGGCCTGGAAGGTGCTCACCGCGTATATCCTGACCGTCATCGCGATCATTTTGGCTCTCGTCTTGGCCCTCTTCTGGATCATTCGATCAATTTAGCGGACGGTTGCCGATACCTTCGACAGCCGTGGCTACGCCGTCGTCCACATCGGCCAGCGCCATCACATCACCGCCTGGAGGTCAGCAATGTTCGATGCCGAGCAAGTGGCCCGCAGTGAGGCACGATACGCGGAGCGCACGGTCGAACGGGCCGAGACCGAAGCGATGATCGCGGCCGGGGCGATTCTGGACGCCAACCCGCCGGAACACGTCCGGAGGCGATTGGAGCGGAAAGGGCTCCCGCCCGTGCTGACCGAACAGGTGCTGCGGGGAGAGGCGCCGGCGGTACCCGCGCCCCCGTTGGAGAGCGCCGCCGCGCCGGCGCTTAACACGCTCGAACGCATCATCGGCACAAGCGATCTGATCGAAGCGCGTTTTCTTGCCGAGGGCGCCCGTGCCGGCCGCAGCATTTGCCGGATCGAGATTGGGGAGCCTGGCGGTCTCGTCGCCGGCTATGGGACCGGGGTGATGGTCTCACCGCGGTTGCTCCTCACGAACAACCACGTGCTGGCCTCGGCGCCGGTGGCCGCGGCGAGTCAGGCCGAGTTTGACTACGAGGAGGACGAAGACGGTCGTCTCCGGCCCGTGGTCCGCTTCACGCTGGATCCGGATGCGTTCTTCCTGACCGACGTGAATCTCGACTACACCTTGGTCGCCGTGCATCCCGAATCGGGCGACGGCCGGTCGCTCGGCGACTACGGCTGGATGCCGTTGATCGTGCAACAGGGCAAAATCATCAAGGGCGAGTCCGTCAACATCATCCAGCATCCCAACGGGGAGCCGAAGCAGGTGGCGCTGCGTCAGAACCAGGTCGTCGATCTGCTGCAAGACTTCCTACACTACAAGACCGACACCGCCCCCGGGTCATCCGGCTCGCCGGTCTTCAACGACGAGTGGGAACTGGTGGCGCTCCACCATTCGGGGGTGCCGGGGCGAGACGCGAACGGCAACATCCTGGCGATCGGCGGTGGGCTGTGGTCAGTGGAGATGGGCGAGCACCGGGTCAAGTGGACGGCCAACGAGGGCGCGCGGATCAGCCGGATTGTGGGCCACGCCCAGAGCCAGAGCGTTGAGGGCGCCCGGCAGGGACTCCTGGCCGACGCGCTGGGTGGCGCGGAGCGATCGGGCATCACAAGAAGCGCTCTCGGCGTGGGTCTGACCGCCACCGCGAGAGGACGGCATACGGAGCCGATCCCCGGCGAGGCTGGGGGCGCGGGACGGGACGAGCCGGCCGGCGGCTTCCAGACCGAGGCAACGGCCACCTGGACGATCCCATTGCAGGTGAGCATCCGCCTGGGATCGCCGGTCCAGGCGTCCCAAGGTGCACTCGTGGCGGATGTGGGCGCCGTCTCCGCCACGAGCACGCGGCCCATACGATCGACCGTCGACGATGGATCGCTGGCGGAAGCACTGGCTGAGCTGGAACGCGGCAGGCGCCGGCCGTACTACGACCAAACCGCGGACGAACGGGATCGTGACGCGTACTATCGCGACCTGCCCAGTAGGCGCACACGGGCGCGATTCTTCGCCGCACTCAGCGAGTTGATGACCAGGACCCACGTCACGCGGCCACGGTACGTACCGAGCCAGCACGTCTACCCGTGGGTGGACCTGCAACCCAACGGGATGCTGCGCAGCATTTATACGGGCGACGAATACGATCCGGAGGAGTTCATCCGCGAGGACGTCCGGATCGAGCAAGAACGCGGGACTCGCCTGCGCGAGCGACTCGGCGCTGAGGCCGCAATGCCCGGACTCCACATGCAGGAGGCACTGAATTTCTTAGAGGCGCTGTTGCCGTACAACTGTGAGCATGTGGTGCCGCAGTCCTGGTTCGGCAAGGATGAACCGATGCGCGGCGACCTCCACCACCTCTTTGCCTGCGAGTCGCGCTGCAATAGCTTCCGCCGCAACACCCCGTACTTTGAGGTCCCCCAGTTCGACGAGGCGGTGCGGCAAGGGTGCGGCATGGCCGACGGGAACCGGTTTGAGCCGAGCCACGGTAAGGGAGCGGCAGCGCGAGCGACCCTGTACTTCCTGCTCCGCTATCCGGGCCAGGTCAACCGGACGGGGGAAGAATATGAGGAAAATCGGCTCGGCATCCTGGTGGAATGGCACCAGCAGGAGCCGCCCGAGGAATACGAGCGGCACCGAAACGCGGCCATCTTCGAGAAGCAGGGTAATCGCAACCCGCTCGTCGACTTCCCGGAGTGGGCCGCCGAGATCGACTTTGCCCGCGGCCTCGGCTCCTGATCCTGCCATGCGGTACTTCCCCTTCGTTCCGCAAGCGTTGGCGCTGAGTGTGCGTCAGCGTTTTGGGTCGACTGTTTCGTCGCAGGGGAGGGATCTGCGCCGCAACTCCGCTCCCCATCGACCGCAGGTCGATACGCCGCGTCAGCGGCCCGTGCGACCACACGATTGCGGCCGCGTTCATGAGGGCCAAACGGCCGCTGCCGCGGCATATCGTGCTTCGCACGATGGGGAGGGCGCAGGTCCCTCCC
>JBOGUE010000282.1:0-2913 GCA_050695955.1 Thermomicrobiales bacterium
ACATTGCCCCGCCGCCGCCGGTAACGACGTAGGTGACGCCTGCGATCGGTGCGAAGCGCTCATAGTTGTGGGCATGACCGGCCAAGACGAGATCAACGTTTTGACTCTCAAAGATCGGCGTCAGATCGGCGCGAATCGACTCATCGGCCTTCTCACTCGTCGAGCTGAAGAGCGGTCGGTGGAGTATCACGACAGTCCACGGCAGGGACGTCGCGCCCAAGTCCGCGTCGAGCCACGCTTTCTGGTCCGCCACGACCTCGTGGTCCGGCCGATGGTAGGTCTCGCTATCCAGCACGACGACGTGGACCGGGCCATGGTCGAACGAGAACCATCGTCCTGGCTGGTCGCCGACCCCAAACACGTCGTCGAATGCCGCCCCGTCCTCTGCCAGCAGATCGTGATTGCCAACCGCCGCGTACATCGGCGTCGAGGCGATCAGATCGGCGTAGGGGTCGAAGAATTTCTGGTCGTAGTCGCACAGCGCGCCGCGCCGGTACACCACGTCACCCGTGTTAAGCACGAAATCGGGGTCCATCGCGCGCAACACGGCGGCGACGTCGTGCTGCGCATCGCCGCCGGCGCCCGTGTCGCCGACAACGCCGATGGTCACCGTGGCCGTCTCGTCCGGCGCGGTGCGAAAGGTTCCTTCCGCATCGAGCCCATCGCTCTGAACGCGGTAGCGGTACTCCTCGCCCGCGTCCAATGCGGTCAATTGGGCGGTATGCGACTCCCCCGGCTCAACCGATAGCTCGACTGTAAGGTCCGCGCCTCGTCCCCACGCGACCGTGCCGCCCGTCTCGTCCGCCGTCCACCACCGAATCACCGCCGAATCGCGCGTGACATGCTGCACGTAAGGATCGGTCGATAGCTCAACATCGCCGGGCAACACGTCTTCGACGCAGTAACCGAGGCGGTCGAAGGCGGCAGGAACGGCGCCGACGACCACGACCGCCAGCACAATGACCAGCCCAAGCAAGACCCGGCGCTTCCACGTGGCAGTTGCGCGCTTCAACGTGCCCTCCGGCTACCCCGTCGAGCCGGAGCCTTTAACTCCAGCCATGAGTACGGGTTTCTCTCAGCCGCTACGTCGCGTGGCCGCGGTGGGCAAGGTCCGTTGTACCGGCAATTCGCCGGTCGTTGGGGGCAACGGACCAGCCGGACGCCGTGCTACTTTGGTCGCGCGGGGGTGAGTCGTGGTTCGTGCTCGGCCGGCGCCAAGACCGTTCCTGCCGCGCCGGTCGCCGCCAATTCTTTTCCGGCCTCAATCGCCCCCGCTCCCTCATGTCTCGTTCGCAACGGCGCCTCGCTCAAGAAGGTCGAGATGCCGGCGGCGACGACCGCAACGGCCGTTGCGATGATGAAAACCTCTTGAATCGCGGTGGCGAGCGAATCGCGCATCGACGCCATGAGGTCCGAGAAGAGTTGTGCTCCGTTCGAGAGTTGCGCGAACTGCGACTGGAGCAACGCCTGAGCTTCCGGACTGGCGAGTGCCTGTGCATTCAGATCATCGAGGGCATCCGGCGGCAGCGCCGCCGAAACGTCCGCTGGCAGATCGGCGCGCAGTCCGTCCTTGAGGTTGGACGTCAACAGGGTACCCATGAGGGCGACGCCGATAGTCGAACCGATCGAACGGAAGAACTGGACCCCCGCCGTGACGACGCCCAGCTCTCGCGCCGGAAAGGAATTCTGCACGGCGAGTGTAAAGGTCGGCATCGTCATGCCGGTGCCGAGCCCGAGCACGATCATGTTCCGGATCGTCGTCGCCCGCCCCGTATCGCCGTCCATCCGGCTCAACAGCCACATCCCCATCGCCATCACCACCAGTCCGCCGAAGGCCGCCCACTTGTACCGGCCGGTACGGGAGATGATCTGTCCGCTGATGGTGCTCGACGCGACCATCGAAAGCATCATCGGGGTCAGGATCGCGCCCGAGTTCGTTGCTGATTCGCCGATGACGCCCTGGATGAAAAGGGGAATGTACATCACTACCCCGAACATACCCGCCCCGATTAAGAACATCGAGCACACCGACACGGTGAAGACCCGGTTCCGAAAGAAGCGCAGGGGGATCATCGGCTCCTCGGCCCGCTGCTCCGCAATGAGAAAGACGGCGGCCATGATGACTGAAAGGAGGAGCAGTCCGGTCACCCGCGGAGACGACCACGCATAGGCGTTGCCGCCCCAGGAAAACGCCAGCAGGAGCGGAACCGTCATGCCGACGATCGTCGCTGCGCCCAGCCAATCAATCGGCCGCGGCTCGTGCGGGCGGATCGCGGGCAACCCGTAGAGGAGCACCGCAATCGCCAGCACCCCGACCGGCAGATTCACGTAAAAGACCCAGCGCCAACCGGGCCCGTCCGTCAACCAGCCACCGAGCGAGGGGCCAACCACGCTGGCCAGGCCGAAGACACCACCCATCAGACCCTGCCATTTGCCTCGCTCTGCCGGCGGAAAGAGATCGCCGATGATGGCGAAGGCGTTGGCCATCAAGATGCCGCCCGCGATTCCCTGCAAGCCGCGAAACAGGATCAATTGCAGCATCGACTGTGAAAGACCACACAGGGCTGAGGCGATCATGAAGAGGATCATGCCGCCGATGTAGAACCACTTCCTGCCGTAAATGTCCGAGAGTTTGCCGAAGATTGGTACGGCCGCGGTGCTGGCGAGCAGGTATGCGGTGGCCACCCAGGCGTAGTGTTCCAACCCACCTAGATCGGCAATGATCCGTGGCATCGCCGTGCCGACGATGGTCTGATCCAACGCCGACAAGAGCAATCCGAGCATGACCCCGGTCAACGCAATCGCGAGCTGTCGTCCTTTCAGCTCACGAAAGCTTCCCGGCATCGAGCTCGCCGCCTCGTCTCGCATCGACGCTGTCGCCATCGCTGTCGATTCCTATTCCTATTCCTTAAC
>JBOGUE010000283.1:0-13679 GCA_050695955.1 Thermomicrobiales bacterium
ATCCTGAGCTTCAGAGTCCGCCGAAGGATCTGGCTCTACTCGGGGACGTCTCTGATGAGAGGCAGATTCCTCGACGGACTCCGGGACTCCGGGACTCCGGGACTCCGAAGCTCGGCATGACAAGGGAGAGGGCGTGGCTCAACGGGGTGGGTTAGGGAGTGGCAGCGGAGCGGGCGCCTCCACGATCCGACTGGACGAGTTCCCTGATGCGCGCGGCCAGCGATGAGGCGGCGCCCAACAGGAGGAGGCCGTTGAGGGGGTGGAAGGCGGCGATCCAGCCGGTGTCGACGTTGGCGAGGAAGGATTGCACGATGAAGAGGATGGTGACGACGAAGGCGTGCCCGATGCGCGGCATGCCGACGCGCCCGAGCAGCGCCAGGATCGGCATGAGGTAGGCGAGGAAGCCGAGCATACGGCCGAAGTCGACGTGGTTATCCCAGGGTTCCGCGTCGAAGACGCTGAGTCCGGCCAGGAAGAACTGGACCACGCCGCCGATGAGGAACACGATGGCGACCCCTATGAGGGCGATGCGCATCACTTGGGTGAAACCACCGGTCGGCGCTGTGTTCACGGTGTCGCTCACGAGTCGTCTCCTTTTCGCATTCGCGATCGATATCGAACCGTTAGTAACAGTCTATGCGCCTGTTGGCAAGCCCTCCGTCATTCCGAGCCGCGGCTCGGAATCGTCTCGTTCATTTTACGAGGGCGAGATTCCTCTCTGCGATCGGAATGACGGTTTGCAGGCACACCTCAGGCGGTCAGGTGCTCGACGACAGCGGTGACGATCGCCTTGTGGCCGGCAATCGACGGGTGGATGCCGTCAGTCGGCACGAACTCCGGGTTTGCCGGCACGCCGAAGGTCGCTTGCAGATCGACGACCGGATCGAACTGACTACGGAGCGCCTCGCCGGTGGGGACCACGTCGTCGTTGGCGACGCTGAACTGCGCCTGCTGCGCCGGCGGGTATGCCTGTTGGATTTCCTCGTTGACGGACGTCGGCGTCAGCCAGACCAGGTTCGTCGCGGACTCGGACTGCGTCTCGGCCAGGTGGCGGAACTCGTTGAAATTCTTCACCGTCTCCTCCTGACTGACCCGCGGTTTCGTTGCCTGCCTGCCGTGGCGCATGGCGTCGTTTGCGCCCAGCATGATGAGCAACCAGTGTGGTTGCATCTCCAGCATGAAGGGGAACCGCACGAGCGCCTCGGTCGTCGTTTGCCCGGAGATGGCCAGGTTGATCAATTGGATCTGGTCTTGCGGACGGCGCGGATCGAGGGCGTGGCGCAGGATCTCGAACCACGATTGGAGGTCGTCGGTGGTGCTTTCGCCGAGGACGATCACGGTTTGCTCAGGCTGAAATGGCAGTTGGTCGATGCGGGTGGCGAACGCGGCGTCGGCGAGCAGCTCCTTGGCCGCCGCGAGCGCGTTTGCCTCGAACTTGGCGGTGATTTCGCGGTAGGTCGCGACGTCGATCCCAAAGAGCGGGGCGATGTTTTCGTCGCTGCCGAATCCGGGGAGGTATCCGTAGGTCTTCTGGGGATGGGTAAACTGAATGATCCCTTCGAGTTGGGCGCGATCCATTTCCTGTACCTCCGGGCTGGCGGCCGGTGAAGCCTCATGGGCAAAGACGCCATGCTCCGCGGCGCCTGACAGTCCGGCCGCGGCCAAGGTCGCGGTCGAGGCCGTCAAGAGACGGCGGCGCGAGAATGGTCGAGTGGCGGTTTCGCGTGGTGCAGTCATTTCGTGGCTCCTCTCGTTTGGATATGGTCTAGAGGTCCGCGATCGCCGGAATGACGTCGCGGCCCATGATTTCGATGGGGGTGATGTGGTCGGCGTTGATGACCCCGCCGAAGACGGTGTCGACGCCCATCCCGGCCAGCAAGCGCAATTGGCCGATCAGCTCTCCGGTCTTGGGGCCGTCGTCGCCGACGTCGAAGCGGAAGACGGCCGTTTTCTCGATCGCGTTGTAATCGGTGCCCTCGGCGTCGCAGTGACGGCGGAGAACGTCGAGTTTGTGTGGGACCTCCGGGCCGGGGCGGAGGTTGCAAGCGTCCGCATAGCGCGCGACCAAGCGCAGGGTTTTCTGCTCGCCATTCCCGGCAATCAGGATCGGCGGATGCGGCCGGGCGAGGCTCTGCGGCAGGTTGAGCGGCCGTTCGAGGTGGGCATGACTGCCGGCGAAGGGGCGCTCGTCGCCTTGCTTGCCTTCCCACATGCGCAGGCAGATCTGGACGGTTTCCTCCATCATCTCGAAGCGCTCGCTGGTCGACGGGTATGGGATGCCCAATCCTCGCGCTTCCTCCTCGTAGTCGCCGGCGCCGATGCCGAGCCAGGCGCGGCCACCGGAAAGGACATCGAGGGTCGTCACGGTCTTGGCCAACATGCCTGGATAGCGATAGGAGGGCGGTGTCGCCAGCGCCATCAGCTTGACCCGCTGGGTGGTTGCGGCCAGGTATGCCAGCGTGGCGTAGCACTCCAAAACCGGGCCCTCGATGCCGCCCATGTAGGAGGACTGCCAGACGTGGTCCATAACAGCGATGGAGTCGAAGCCGGCCGCCTCAGCCGCTTGCCCCATCTCGACCAGGGCCGGCGCCATGTGCTCCGCGCCGCCCTGCCACTTAAAGTCGTTGATCTGGAATCCGAGTTTCACCGGTCGATCCCTCCGATGCAGATGGTCAGCCGCGGCAATCATGCCGGCAGCAATACGTCCCCGCTGGTGATGAACGCGCCCCAGGCAGGAACGCGCATCTCGGCGACCTGCTCGACGCGGACCCCGTGGTGGGCGACCGAGCGGGCGAGGTGGCGGGCAAAGACGGCGACGGTCGGCAGGGTCACGATGACGCCGCGCCGCCGCTCGACCATCCCCGGCAGGAAGCTCTTCACGGTCAGAAAGGTGGCGATCAGGTGCGCGGCGACCGGGAGCTGATCGTCATTGCCGCCGGGCCGCCGCATCCGGCGAAAACCGCCGGCAAGGGCGACCAGCAGGTCGGCCGGGCCGAATGCCTCCTCGCCGCGCAAGCGCAGGCCCTCGATTGCCGCAAAGTCGGTGCAATCGGTGACGACGCCGATCGCCCGGCCGCCCGTGGCCCGTATCTCGGCGACCACGTCCGCGATTCCTGCCTCATCCCGGCCACTCACGACCACGGCCGCCCCGCGGGCGGCCAGGAGACGGCAGATGGCCGCCCCCTGCCCCCGCGACCCACCGGTCACAACCGCAACCGTGCCGGCAAAATCGGATTGGGTTGGAAAGGTCTGGTTCATCGGCTGCCTCCACTCGGGGTGCATCTTGCCGGCAGATGGCGCTTATGCATCGCCATCGTCTGGTTCTCCTTCCGCGTCCTCATCGGTCACGATGCGGCCGCTGTCGCCGCCAGCCTTCAGGACGAGCCCACCGGCGAGCAGCACGATGTCTTTCACGACGTATTGGCCTTCGAGGGTCGGGGCGTTGTATTGGCGGGAGAAGAGCTCGTCGGGGAAGAGCACAAGCGGCGACAAGACGCCGATCATGGCCATCCCCAGCATCGTCATGCCAAGGCGCAGGTGGCGGCCGGTGATGAGACTGAGACCGATCGCCGTCTCCATCGCGGCGACGAGAACAATGCCGGCACTGCCAGGGACCAACCCGAGCGTGAGCCGGTCCATCGTCTCCTTGGCGATCTGCTCCGCGGGGCTGAGGTCGGGAAAGAACTTGAGCGCGCCGAAACCGAGGAAGACCAACCCGAGACTGATGCGAAGCAGCGGGATGCTGTTGCGGGCCAGCCAACCGGTGACCAGCGCATTCACGTGGTGCAATCGTCTGTAGATGCGGTTCATTTCCGAATACCTTTGCACTATCGTTCGGGTCCCGTTGGTCCGTGAGCTTTTGAGGCGACAGGCGACAGAAGCTACGTCGTTCGTCCTCCTGTCGCCTGTCGCCTACTCGTAGCGGAGCGCCTCCGCCGGGGCGATGCGCGACGCCTGCCGCGCCGGGATCCAGGTCATCAGCAGGGCGGCCGCGATCGCCGCCACCACGACGAGCAGGATGTTGAGCCAGGGGATCACGAATTCGATGCTGCCGGACGAAGCGGCGTCCTCGTCGTTGAGGAAGACGTTGCGGGCGATGAGGATGCCTAGGAGCGAGCCGGAGAGGACGCCTATGCCGACGACGAAGACCGTCTCGATCATGAAGGAGAGCGAGACCATCGACCGCTGGTAGCCGAGGGCGCGCAAGACGCCGATCTGCTGCCGGCGCTCGACGACGCTGCGGAAGGCGATGACGCCGATTGCCGCGACGCCGACGAAGAGGCCGAGACCAATGAACCCCTGCAGGATGGCGAAGAAGCCGGTCGAGAAGCTTTGCGCCTCTTCGAGCTGGTCTTCGATCGAGACGGCCTGGACACCGTTAGCGAGCAGGGCCGCTTCGATCTCCTTGGCGACGTCGTCCGCCTGGTCGGGGTCGTCGAGGGCGACGTAGTAGGAAGTCATCGCCAGCGCCGGGTAGACGGCGTCGATCGTGGCCTGGGGCGCGAAGAGGCCGTTCAGGCTGCCGACCGCGCGGTCGATGACGCCGATGATCGTGACCGGTTGCGGCTCGCCGCCGGGGGTCGCCAGGTCGAGCGTGATCGGGGCGAACGTGTCGGCCGAGGTGTCGATTTGGTCCAGTTGGAGCGCGTCGCCCGCGGCCGCAAATGGCGCCCCGCCGGAGACGACGGTGGCGCTGACGACGGCGACGTTCGGCTCGCTTTGCAGCGCCTCGAGAATCGCCTCGTCCGACTCGTAGCCCTCGGCCCGCTGCTGGAAGGGGAGTTCGGCGTGGGCGAGGAAATCGGCGTCCACGCCCTGGACGCGCACCGTGCGCCAGTCGTCCGTGCCGGCGATGCGGGCCGGGGAGCCGGCGGTGCTGGGGCTGGTCGTCGTGCCCGTTGCGGTGAACTGGTCCGTCTCGACGCCCGCTGCCGCCAGCGTGCCGGCAAAGTCGTCGAGCGGGTTGGCGCTCAACGCGTCCGCGCGGATGTCCCAACCGGCGTTGGCCTCGTCGCCGAGGATCAGGTTGACGAAGTTGTTTTGGATCGTCGTGGCCATGACGATCACGAAGACGATCAGGCTGAACATGGCGATGGTCATGCCGGTGCGACCCCGGTTCGCGCCGGGGTAGGCGACCGCGGTCCGCACGGCCGGCAGCTTCGAGCGGGCCACGCCGCCGAGCGCCGTGACCCCCTTCAGCAGCAGGTCGGTGTTCTGGATGACGAGCATCGTCGAGGCGACCACCATGATGATGCCGCCGCTGAAGAAGACGGACGGGTCGGAGTCGAAGTCGCCGAAGATCGCCGTGAACTGATCCTGAGGCAGCAGCCAGAAGATCAACAGGGCCAGCGCGACGACGGTGAAGACCGGACGGCTCGCCGCGCCGAAGTAGCGGAGGATCAGCGCCGCCCCGAAAGGCACTAGGCTCAGACCGATCATGAAGAAGGACTGTGTTCCGGCGCTGGCGCCGGTGACGGCAAGCAGGGCGCCGGCCACTACCAGCACGCCGGCCCAGACGAGCGTGCGCGTCTTCCGTTTCGGACTGCTGACCTCGGTGATGTCGCGGATGGCGGCGACGATATTGATTCGGCTGATCTTCCACGACGAGGCGACGACCGTGATGAAGGTGATGACGACGCCGAGGCAGTAGGCGACGACCATGCTGCGCGGCGAGACGTACGGGTCGACCGCGACGATGTTGCCGAAGAGGAGCCGGATGCTGTAGGCGATGCCGATCGCGGCGACGACGCCGAGGGCGGTCCCGACGAGACCGGCCAGGATCGCGTAGCCCGCGCCCTCGCTGACAAACTGCTGGATCAACTGGCCGCGCTGCGTGCCGACGGCGCGCTCCATCCCCATCTCGGACCGCCGCTCCGCCGCCAGCATCGTGAAGATGAGGACGATAAGCAGGATGCCGGCCGCGATCGAGAAGAGACCGAAGAGGATGAAGATGCTGGTGAAGGTCTCGGCGAAGTCCGTCGCGTCGTCGACGCGGTCTTCCTTGATCGGGTCGATGCCGAGCGATTGCCCGTCGAGCGCGGGCGCGAGTCGCTCAACAACGGCGTCCGTCAGGTCAAGCGTGCCGCGCACCTCGCCCGCGTTCGAAATCGCGACCGCGCTCAAGCGGCCGGCTTGATTCGTCAACGCCTGCACCCGGTCAAGGGGCATCACCATGCCTGGCAGCTCGTCGTCGGCAGTCACGCCCTGGCGCACGCCGCTGAGGTAGCCGTCCTCGGCGATTGCTGCGACCGTCAGCTCGACCGGCTGGTTGTTGAAGAAGATGCGAATCGTGTCGCCGGCCGCGGCTTCGAGCTCATCCGCCGCCAATTCGCTGAGGACGACCGTGCCCGCGGGCAGCGCGGCCAGGTCGATCGTGCCGCCGGCCGCGTCCTGGAGACCGCCGAATTGCTCGGTCCGCGCCGGGTCGACGCCTGCCAGGACCACGTCGGGTTCGCTAAGGCGAGCGGCTTCGTGGACGACTGGAACGCGCGTATCGAGCACCGGCATGATGCCGTCGACGTTGTCATCGCCGGCGAACGCTTCGTCCACGATCGTCAGGGTCTCGGCCGGAATCGTGTCGTTCGAATCGTCGCTCGGGTCGTCGGCCGATTGGCCATAGACCACTAGTTCGTCGACGTGACCGAGGCCGTCGTAGGCGCCGGCGGTCATCGAGTGGTTGAGGGTGTCGCCCGTGCCGAGCGCGGCGGCGATGATCAGGGTCGAGAGCATCAACCCGACGACGATAACGCCGGTTTGCGCCTTGCGGCGTGGGATGTTGCGCACGCCGAGCTTGAAAATCACCGGCCGCCGCCACGCTACCCAGGCCATCGCCAGCAGGCAGACGCCAAGCGCAATCAGCAATCCAACCATGATCCCAGCCATTGGGACCGTAAAGATCTCGTTCATGTCGATTCCCCCAGGCGTTAGGCGTTAGGCGTTAGGCGTTAGCTTCTACCTGACCGCCAATGCTTCGCGGCCTGCTGACGGCTGACGTCTGACGGCTGACGGCTCGTTCACGGCTAACGGCTCGACGAGGCCGTCGCGCATGCGGACGATGCGGTCGCAGCGATCGCCGACGCTGGCGTCGTGGGTGACGATGACGACGGTGAGGCCCGCGCGCGCATTGAGGTCGCGCATGAGGTCGATGATCTCGTTGGCGGTTTTCGAGTCGAGGGCGCCGGTCGGTTCGTCCGCCCAGACGATGGCCGGATCGTTGACGAGGGAGCGGGCGATGGTGACGCGCTGTCGCTGGCCGCCGGAGAGCTCCGCCGGGCGATGGCCCGCCCACTCTTCGAGACCGACCGTCGCCAGCGCCGCCGTCGCCTTCTGCCGCGCCTCTTTCGGACGCATGCCCGAGACAAGCAGGGGCAGCTCGACGTTCTCGACCGCGTTGAGGACCGGGAGCAGGTTGTAGACCTGAAAGATGAAGCCCATGCGCGTGGCGCGATACGCCGTGCGCTCCTTGTCCGCCATCTGGGCCAGATCCCGGCCGTCGAGGTGAATCTCGCCGGTGTCGACGGTGTCGAGTCCAGAGAGGCAGTTGAGCAGGGTCGTTTTGCCGCAGCCGGACGGTCCCATCACGGCGACCATCTCGCCCCGCTGCACCGCGAAGTCGACGCCGCGCAGGGCCTGAATGCGCGTGCTGCCGGTGTCGTAGGTCTTGATCACGCCGTCGGCCCGGATGATTGGTTCGACCCCGGCAACCGCCACTCCATTGCTGTGCATCTGTGTCATCTGAATATCCCCTTCCAATGGTGTCGACTGCCAACCAATCCAGCGTAGGCAGGCGTTTTTTTGGGCGCTTCCGTTATCTGACGGAACTCACAGGAGGTAGGTGGGGGGCGCCGGACGGTTCGACGGTCATCGGCCCGCGGCCGATGCGCGGCTTCGCCGCGCGGGAGCGGAGTCCGGCGCAGGTCCCTCCCCTACGACGATCCGGCGCCACCCCGGACTAGCCCAGCCGGTCCAGGCGCTCGCGGTACTCGTCGGACGAGATTTCACCGCGGGCGTAGCGCTCGGCCAGGATGTCGCGGCCGCGGTCGATGCCAGAGCGCTCGTGCGGGCCGCGACGGCGCCAGAAGACGAACCAGAACAGGGCAAACACTCCGATCCACAATGCGATAAACATCAGTGGTCCTCCGATCCACCAGCCGTCGCCGTCCTCGCGCCAGCCGCCCGCACGGGCGACGGTCAATGCGAAGTCGTTCAGTACACTCATCGGTTTCCTCCTCGTTGCGTTCGACGTGCGGTTCAACCGCGCGGAACCCAGACTAGGCCCGTCTTCTCAACAGACTGATGGGAGGAATCTCAACGAATGCTCAACGGGTGGTTACGACTTTCTCGAACCGGCCGTTTTGCATGGCGTGGGGTGGAAAGAGTCGACAATAATGGCGATGGAGGCACGGAACGATGGAGCACCAAACGACGGTCCTGGTGGTGGACGACGAAGAGGACATTGTCGCGTTGATGCGGGACTTCCTCGAGGCGGAGGGGTATGCGGTCGAGGCCGCGTACGACGGCCCTGCCGCCCTCGACACACTGCAGACCGCGCCCATCGACTGTGTGCTGCTCGACGTGATGATGCCGGGGCAGTCCGGGTTCGAGGTGTTGCGCAAGATCCGCAAGATGGGCGAGGTGCCAGTCCTCTTCCTCAGCGCCCGGCAGGAGGACAGCGACAAGATTCGCGGTCTCGGCCTCGGCGCCGACGACTACGTCGTCAAGTCCGCCACGCCGGTGGAGGTAGTGGCGAGGATCAAGGCCGTCCTGCGGCGCAGCCGACGCGGCGAGGCGCCGCCCCCGGCAGTGCTCGACTTCGGGCGACTAGCAATTGACGCCCGCGCCCGCGAGGTGCGTGTGGACGGGGAGCCGGTCACGCTCACCGCGCGCGAGTTCGACCTCTTGCAACTACTGGCCGAGCACCCGCGCCAAGTCTTCACCCGCGATCAACTCTTCGAGCGCCTCTGGGGACCGTACGGCGACCGCCACACGCTGACCGTCCACGTCGGCAGGTTGCGCGAGAAAATCGAGGAGGACCCGGCCCACCCGCGCTTGATCGCGACCGTCTGGGGAGTCGGCTACCGGTTCGAGGGGGAGCGGCGGCGATGAGCGCGCGTCTCCCCCTCAAAACGTTGCCGCTGCGGCGGTGGCTGGCGCTGGCAATGGTGACCACCTTCTTTGTGCCGGTCGTGATCACCGGCGCCCTGGTCGCCCACTTTCTCACGTCGTCCGCATTCACGGTCGACGACGCCGCGCAACTGCTGCGGGAGGACACGCCGCGGTGGACGGATCGCGCATGGCAAGCCGAAACGACGGACGAGCTTGCCGCCGAAGGCATCGACTTCGTGTTAATGGAGGACAGGCGCGAAATCTACCGCAGCACGCCAGATCCGCTGGCCGGGGCCGGCGACGAAGAGCGCGCGCGACTTGTGCGAACTCTGAATATTGCCACGAGCGAACCAAGGCTCACCGCCCACATCTACGGCGAGCAAGGCAGCGGCGACGGCGGACCGCCGGGTGACCCCCCGTTCTGGCTGGTACCGCTCGTCGGATTGACCTCGCTCCTGGTCACCCTTGGCTCTATCGCCTGGTTTCTCGGCCGGATGGTGGTGAAGCCACTGGCCGCGACCAGCGACGCGGCGCGGCGAGTGGCCACGGGCAACCTGGACGTCGCGCTGCCCTCGTCGCGGGTGCGCGAGGTGGCCGAGGTCAACACCGCCTTCGAGGCGATGGGCGCCGAGCTGCGCGCATCGTTAGAGCACCAAGCCGAGCTGGAGCAGGAGCGCCGCCTCTTCATCGGCGCCATCGTCCACGACCTGCGAACGCCGCTCTTCTCCCTGCGCGGCTACCTGGAGGGTCTCGAACAAGGCGTCGCGGACACGCCGGAGAAGCGCGCTCGCTACGTCGCGGTCGCCCAGGAGAAAGCGGGGGCGCTCGAACGGCTCATCACCGATCTCTTCGACTACACGCGGATGGAGTATTTGGACCAGGCGCCCAACCGCGAAGCGATGGACCTCGCCGCGTTGCTGGGTCGATTAGTCGATGGCTTGCAGCCCCAGGCCGAGATCAAGGAGATCATGCTCACCCTGGACACGCCAGCGGAGGGATGCACCGTCGACGGCGACGCCCATCTGCTCACGCGGGCGGTCGAGAATCTGCTCGACAATGCGCTGCGCTACACCCCGAATGGCGGACGTGTCCGCGTCGAGTGCCGGGCCGATGCGACCGGCGTCCGCTTCTCGGTTGCCGACAGCGGGCCGGGCATCCCGGTCGACGACCTGCCGCACTTGTTCGCGCCCCTCTTCCGCGGCGAAACGTCGCGCAACCGGCGCACGGGCGGCGCGGGCCTTGGCCTGACGACGGCCCGCAACATCATTCGCGCGCACGGCGGCGAGTTGACCGCCCGCAATCACATCGACGGCGGAGCCATCTTTACCGGCACGTTGCCTCGGGTGGAACCGCCTACGCCGGATGGTGCATCCCTATCCCGCCGTGCCGCGCCCTCTCCCCGCCACGCCGAGCACCCACCCCGTCATGCCGAGCTTGTCGAGGCATCTGGCTTTCATGATGGACGTCCTTCACCAGAGCCAGGTCCTTCGACGGACTCCGAAGCTCAGGATGACGAATCGCTACGCCGGTGATTCCGCGGGCGAGGTATGGTCGTGGATGTGTGCCTCCTTGTCGTGGTGGGCGTCCTCGTCCTCGCGGCTGTAGTTGTGGCTGTGCGTTAGTTCGGCGTGGTTGTGCTCGTGGGTGTGCCAATGGGAGCGATGCTCGAAGTCATCGCCCACGCCGCCCGTATGGTGATGCGAGATGTGCCAGTGGTCGTGCGAGTGGGTCACCGCCGAATGAGTGTGCTGGGGTTCCTTGCCCTCGCCCTCGGTTCGTTGGGTGGTCATGAGTGTCTCCTCTGGCGTTACCCGGTCACGGTGAGCTCGATCTCCATACCCTGTTCGGCGTGGTTGCCTACCGGGCAGTAGACCTCGTAGGCGCCAGGTTCCAGGGTGAGCGTCAGCTCGCCGGTCTCGCCGGGTTGGAGGTCTTCCGCGAACTCTTCTTCGATGCCCTGGCCTTCGATCTCGAAGTTGTGCTCGATCGCGCCGGCGTTGGTGACGACGAACGTCACCGCGCCCGCGGCGACCGTCGTCGGCGCATCGATGGCGAATTCGGTCAGGGTGACATCGACCGTGTTGCCGCCCGTCGCGACGGGAGTCGCCGCCGGGGCCGCGCCCGCCGTGCCGCTCACGTTCGGGATCAGGTTAGCCGTGATCCGCACCTCGTCCTCGCCGATGCCGAGGATCCCTTCCTCGTCTTCGTCAAAGGTGGCGACGCCGGCGAGGTCGGACCCACCGACCGGGCGCAAGGCAACGACGACACGGCCGTCCTCTTCGACTCCGCCCAGCTCACCACAGGCGACGATCGTGCCGAACGCCTCGGGGCTGGCGTGGACCGCGATCACGTGTTGTGTATCGAAGAGATCGTCGAACGTGGTATCGATCGTCTCCTCGGTGGCGAGCACCGGGTCGGTGGGCACGGTGCCGCGGACATCGTCGTCATCATCTTCGTCGTCATCATCATCGGCTGTGCCGAACGGCACAGCGTTACCGAGATCAAAGACCGGCTCGGCGACGGGCGCCGCGCACGTTCCCTCGTGGATCGCGACCGGTAACTCGTCGCCGAGCGTGACGACTGGTGTCGCCTGCTGCGCTCGGGCCGGTGCTCCGCCGACCACCGTCAAGCCGAATACCAAGACCATGGCGACCGCGGCCGTGATCCAGCGCGTCCAGCTGTTCGTGTTCATAGGTCCCTCCCTGACTTCCTTTCACGTCGCATCGAGATGCCACACGATCAACGTTCGCCGGTCAGACGAACGGGACCTCCATACGCTACCTCCTGTCTCTCTTTGCATATCGCGTCTGCCTTTCCGCCATGTCCATGTCGCCTCGCGCCGCAAACGGGTGAGTCGCTGGTGGCTCGCCGCGCTCCCAGCCGGCCGGACGCGCTAGCGGCTCGACCGCAACCGTCTCGTCGATTGCGTTCCGTGCGTGGCTTCGCCGTTCCGGACGATGGGGGCATCTCCGACCAGATCGAGGAGTCTGTCAGGCGCCGCCGGGTCGTCCGCCTGCGTCGCCGGGGCCCGCACAGAATCGTTGAGGCTCAGGCTCGCGGCGTCCGGCGTTTGCTCCTCGGCTGGCGAGCGCACGGTGGCCTGTTCCTCCGCCTGGCGCAGGAGCATTCGCACCTCGTCGTCCGAGGTCGGCGAGAAGTCCTCATACCAGAGGCCGACGGCGTGGAACGGTTCCGGCGTCTCGGCGCAGACCGTCTCGTCGGCCACGTCAGCGAACGCGTCGCAGACCGGCAGGGCGGCCACCGGCACCGCGACGACGATCCGCGCCGGATCGAGCTTGCGCAGCGCCTCGGCGGCGGCGCGCATCGTCGAACCGGTGGCCAGGCCGTCGTCGACCAGGATGGCGGTCTTGCCGCCGATGGCTGGCGCGGCTTGGGTGCCGCGATAGAGGCGGTCCCGTCGGGCCAGTTCCTGCCGTTCCAGCGACGTCACCGCGTCAACCGCGATATCTGGTATTTGCCAATCGCGAATGACGTCCTCGTTGAGCACGCGCGTACCGCCAGAGGCAATCGCCCCCATTGCCAGCTCTTCGTGCCCCGGTACGCCGAGCTTCCGCACCAGAAAGACGTCGAGCGGCGCGGCAAGCTCCGCGGCGACCTCGAAGGCAACCGGCACCCCACCGCGCGGCAGCCCCAGCACGACGACATCGACTCGGCCCCGGTACGCCTCCAGCCGCGCCGCCAACTCGCGCCCGGCATCTCTACGGTCTTGAAATGGCAACGGCATGGTTTCCTCCGAGGCATGACGTGTTAGGCGTTAGGCGTTAGGGGATTCGTCATGATCCTGCCGCCTGTCGCCGGCCCCGCAAAGATCATTCCCCCGGCGGCCCGCGGTTGGCGGCGTCAACGCGGGTACGGACTCTGCGACGGATGGTGGGTGGGCGAATCGACACGCTGCCTGTCCGCGGCTCAGAGAGAAGGAGTGCACGATGAAACAGCTCATCCCGTTTCGATTCCATCGCGAAGAAGAGAGGCATTCCCGCGCTGGCACGGTCTGGCGGCGGTTCTGGAAAGTCGGCGCCGGCGGTGTGGCCGGCGCGGGGTTGATGTACGTGCTCGATCCGGCTACGGGCCGGCGGCGGCGCTCGCAGGCGCGTGACCGATCGGCTGGAGCGCTCCGTCACTCATGGCGACGGATGGAGCGCGCCGGGCGTCGCGGCGCGGCCGGCGGGTATGGCGTCTACCGCAAGGCGCTCTTCGCGTGGCGTCCCGCTGAACCGGCGGCGAACGACCAGATGCTGACTGACCGTGTGCTGAGCATCGTTTATCGCGACCGCGCCATCCCGCACGGTCACCTCAACGTCAATGTCGAGGACGGCGTGGTGGTATTGCGCGGTCAATTCGACCAGCCTGACGACATCCAGCGCGTCGAGAACGACGTGCGCAAGGTCCCAGGTGTCAAAGGCGTTAAGAGTCACCTTCATCTGCCGGAGACCCCGGCCCCGAACAAGCAGGACGCGCGCCTGGCGTAGTGTGGCCAGGCGGCGAGAGAACCGGGGGTACATGCCCGGTCTACCTATGCGCGACAAAGTCCCTCCGGGACTGTGGTTGATAGG
>JBOGUE010000284.1:0-9471 GCA_050695955.1 Thermomicrobiales bacterium
GACGTGGGGCGCGCCGGCCTGACCGATCCGTGGATCGGACCCGGCGCGCTTTCTCGTCCGGCCACCGCTAGACGGCGGATTGGTGACCGGCACAGAGACGACGCGAGGAATGACGCGTTATGAAGGATCGCGGTCGACAAGACTGGCTACGAGAGCGGCTACGGCGCCGGGCCGCGCGGGAGACTACACCGACCGCGCCGGCTCGAAAACGTCGGGTGTCTCGACGCGAACGCGAGGCCCGGCGCCGGCGGCTGCTCTTCATCGGTATGGCTGCCGCGGGATCCTTGGTCGTGCTCATTCTCGCCTACGCGGCAATCAACGACTACTTCATCAAGCCGCGTCATGTCGTTGCGTCGGTCGAAGGCACGGAAATACGACGTCGCGATTATTGGAAGGTTCGATCCTACGACCTCATCAATCAGGCCAGCCAGTACCAACAGTTCGCTGCATTTTCGCAAGGACAACAGCAAACACAATATCAAGCGCTGGCTCAACAGGCGATCACCGAACTCGACGACGTGTGGGGATCGACCAGTATCGACGATACCACGCTCTCTCGCATGGTGGAGGATCAGGTCTATCTGAAGAGCATGGAAGAACTCGGTGTCGAGGTGACCGAGGAGGACATCGACAACTACATCCTCCAACAATTCGAACCATCAACTGCCCCAATCTTCACACCTACGCCCACCGCGACCTTTATTCCTGCTCGCGCTGATTGGGCAACTCAGACGGCACAAGCGGAATTGACGCCAACGCCCGGCCTAGGCACCCCGGATGCCGCGCCCGGGACGCCTACCGGGAGTCCCGCGGCGGGGACGCAGACGGCCGCCGCATCGCCCGTCGGTTCTCCCGAAGGCTCGCCGGCGGCAACTCCGGCGGGGAGTCCGGCGGCAACGCCCGTGGCCGAGGCGACGCCCGATCAGGCTGAGGCGATCCAAACAGCGGAGTCCGGATACGAGGACTACAAGGATGCGGTCTTTGGCGAGACGCATATGTCGCAATCCGACTACGAGCGGCTCGTCGCGCGGCCGGCCGTAGCGCGTCAAAAGATCAGCGCAATTCTCGAATCGGACGTCGGGCAGACGGCGGAACAAGTTCACGCGAGTCATATTCTGGTCGGAACTCAGGACCTGGCCAACTCAATCTACGACCAGGTCACAGAGCAAGGTGCGAACTTCGAACAGATCGCCCGCGAGCAGTCGACTGATTCATCGACGGCGCCGAACGGCGGCGATTTGGGATGGTTTACGCGGGGCGCGATGGTCGACGAGTTCGAACAGATTGCATTCTCGCTGCAACCGGGAGAACTTAGCGAGCCGTTCCAAACTGAGTTTGGGTGGCACATCGTCAAGGTCTACGCTCACGAACAGGACCGACCGTTGACTGAAGAACAGATCGGGCGGGTGAAGGAGAGCGTTGTCCAGGACTGGGTTGAGGAGCAACAGGCGGAACTCGACATCTCATCGGAACTCGATCCAACGCCGACACCGGAGAGTGAGCAGTTCGTGCCACCACCGGACGCGCCGCCACTGCCAACTCCGGCCTCCGAGGCCTTACCGGTTGCCTCGCCTGCCGCCTCTCCGGACGTGGGACCGGTTCCATCGCCGGTGGCGTCGCCCAGCGCATAGGCCACCGCGGACTCGTCAGTCGGCCGACCGTGCTATCCTCGACCCGAGGAGTTGCATACGGCCAGGAGAGCGCCAATGACGAATCGCGATCGCGATGGACAGCGTCTCGCGCGGCAGGCGCGTGAACCAGCCTGGACTGATTGGTCGGCGGATCAGGACGACGAATCCGGTATGCTCGACCCCGCTCAAGCGGAGTCGACGCGCGAGCTGCCCGAATGGTCGGAAAACGAACCGTCGGCACAGCGGCGTGCGGCCCGCAATTCTGCAGGCGAACAGCGATCTCGTTCTGGCACATCGCGTGGGGCAGACTCGTCGAGACCCTCAGCCGGTCGAGGGCGTTTGCCCGAGCTTTCGCGGGCGCTCTCGGGCGGTCGCGCTCGACGCGGCGATCGATCTGTTGCCCCGGAACCTGACTATCCGGCTAATGAGACTGCCACGGATTGGTGGCAAGAGCCTGACGACTGGCAATCGGGAGGCATGCAGGGTAGGTTGCCAGTTGGCCAGCGACCGCCACAGGAGCGCACGACAAGTCGACGAGCCGCCGCGCGTCGGACAGTTAACGACGCGTATCCGAGATCTCGCCAGCCGCGTTCGGCGCCGGCGATCACTGTGCCAACCGTGATCAAGCAGGCGTCAGTCTTTCGCGACAGCATGTTGCTCGGCATTACGGGCGCAACTGCTGCCAGTCTGGCGCTGTTGGCCGCGGTCGTTGGCAATCGCATTGGGCAGATGCCTTCCGGCGTTATCCTCCATCTCAACGCGGCTGGCGTGCCGGATTTTTGGGGTACGCGAGAAACATTGTGGCGGCTGCCGTTGGCGGCGGCGATGCTGAGTATTATGAACGTGGTTGCCGGCGCGTTCATGATCGATCGCAACGCATTTCTCGCTCGATTTCTCGTGGGGTCCAGCGTGTTGATCAATGTGCTTGCCTGGATCGCGGTTTCGCTTATCTTTTGGTAGGTCGACAACTGGATCCAATGACCGGTTCTCGCCGTTGAGCGCGCTGGTCTACTTGCCCGATAATCCGGCGGTGCGATGCATCACGGCGGGAATGTACAACCGGTAGACGCGCAACCCGCGACGCCGGAAGACAGGCAAGGCGAGATGGCGAATCTGATCACGGTGGGACGCCTCGTTCTGCTATTTCTCGTGATTGCCCTTGTCTACTTCGGCGATGTGACTGTCATCACCTGGTGCATGGTGCTTATCGCCGTCGTCTTCGCGAGCGACGGCCTTGACGGATGGATCGCACGCCGTCGCGGATCAACCTCGGCCTTCGGCGCCGTCTTCGACATCGCCGGTGACCGCATCGTCGAAAATGCCCTTTGGATCGCATTTGCGGACCTGCAATTGGTTCCGATTTGGGTGCCGTTGCTGGTGATGACGCGCGGATTTATCGTCGACGGACTGCGTTCGCTTTCTTACGCCGAAGGAATGACGGCGTTTGGTGAACACAACATGATGCGCTCGCCGCTGACACGCTGGTTGACGGCTGGACGATTCATGCGCGGTCTCTTTGGCTACGCTAAAGCAGGGGGATTCGTGTTCCTTACCGGACTTGAAGGCTACGAGCATCACGACACGAGCGGAACTGTTCTCGGCGACCTCTACGAGATCGATCCCTGGCGCTGGTTCGGATGGCTGATGGTTGGAGCAGCAGTGGCACTGACAGTCATCCGCGGATTGCCAGTCATCGTCGATGCCTTGGCACAGTTCGGCACCGCTACGCCGTTGCAAGAAGCTAGCCGAACGCCGACGAGCT
Organism: Thermomicrobiales bacterium; assembly: GCA_050695955.1. GTDB lineage: Bacteria > Chloroflexota > Chloroflexia > Thermomicrobiales > UBA6265 > JBOGUF01. Next base: position 3,394 of record JBOGUE010000284.1, read on the forward strand.
CCGTCACATCTGAACGACCAGCGGAGCGATCGACGTCATGATGGCAGCGTGGAGATCCGCGACTCGGAGGCCGTTCGGCTCTGACCATCCCGATCGCCGACGTGCGTTCAGATTGGTTTCGACCATGCATCAATGCCCGCGGGTGCAAGATCAATGATAACGGCAGAAGAGTCAATACTGACCCAGTCTCCGCCCGAGGACATGAGTCCGGCGAAAAAGACTCCTCTTCGGGAGCGCGCTGGTCTGCGGCTTCCAGAATTCCGGCGCGAGGAACGCCGTGAATTGCGATACCTCCTAAGCATTGCGTTGGCAGTCCTTGCTTCCTGGATCATGCGGCTGATGCCCCTCCGCATGCGTTATTGGGTCGCGGACAGCGGTGGCGCGCTCTATTTCCGGCTCTCTAAAACGTATCGCGAAAATGTTTGTGCTAACCTCGCTCAGGTCATGCGTCAGGACGCGACGTCGCCGGAAGTATTCTCCGCGGCCAAACAGGTATTTCGGACGAGTGGACGCAACTTCGCCGATCTGCTGGTGACGCCGCACCTCCAGCGTGAACGATTCGTCGACGGGATTGCGGTCCGCCAAGGCGAGTGGTCCATTCTGGAAAACGTAATCGCTGAAGGCAAAGGGGCGGTCGTCGTCACCGCCCACCTGGGAGCGTTCGACTGCCTCGGTCAGACGCTTCACGCGAAGCAATACAATGTCACTTCAGTCACTGGCCGGACCACAGCCAGGTTTGTATTCGACGCCGTTACCTATTTGCGGCGATCGCACGGAGCGTTGCTCGTCGAGGCGACGCCATCGGGCGTGCGGCGGGTGATCTACGCGCTTCGGCGAGGAGACTGCGCAGCCTTCCTCACCGATCGCGATTTTTTCCAGAACGGGAAGCCGGTGACCTTCTTCGACCGAGCAACGACGCTGCCGCCCGGACCTGTTCGAATCGCCCGGGACACCGGAGCGCCAATTGTGCCGATCTTCGCGGTGCGCGAGGGCCAAAGCTACAGTATTCGAATCTTTCCGCCCGTGCGGGTCGAAAAGACAGGCGACATCGAAGCCGATCTTGCCGAAGCGCTGGGCCGCATCGTGGCGATCCTCGAGCAAGCAATTTGCTCCGCTCCCGACCAATGGGTCATGTTCCAGCGGGTGTGGCCATTGGCGCCGGCTGACCCCGTTCGAGTCTTCCCGATCGGCTCGCCGCTCGATGGCGAGTTTTTGGAGCGGGTCGGCGCCGTGCTTCCCGGTGGCCAGCGCGATCGCCCGGAGCGGCGGGAACGCCCGGCGGCAACGCCCACAGATCGTACGGAAGCGCATCCGCGATCTTTAGATCAACCAGCTCACCTATAGGCAATTCAGCCGGTACAAAGACAAGGCCATCGACCTCTGGCGCGTGGCGCCGGGCGCGTCCGATAGAGATCGGCTCGATCCTGCCACGTTGGTCCTCTGATTCGCCGACGGCTTCGATCAGAACCTCAAGTCGCTGGCCGACCAGGCGTCGATTCTTTCGCTGCGATATGCGCTGCTGCGCTTCCATCAGACGACCGCGGCGCTCCTCGGCAATGTGAGTTGGTACCGGATTGGCCAGGGTTGCAGCCTTAGTTCCCTCCTCCAGCGAGTAGGTGAAGACGCCGACGTGATCGAATTCCATATCTTCGACGAAGTCGAGGAGCGTGCGGAACTGGCCCTCCGACTCGCCAGGATATCCGACGATAAAGGTGGTGCGCATCGCGACGCCGGGGAGTTTAGCCCTGGCGTGATCGACGAGGCGACGAGTCATGTCCACGTCGCTGGGGCGGTTCATCGCGCGCAAGACGTCGCGATCCGCGTGCTGAATCGGCATGTCGAGGTACGGCAGGAGTGCGTCGTGCTCGGCCATCACGTCGACCATGCGCAACGTCAAGGGGCTGGGATAGATGTAAAGCATGCGCAACCAGCGTAAGTCAGGAACTTGTTCGACAATCATCTCGAGCAATTGCGGCAAGCCGTGTTTCATGCCGAGATCGGCGCCATATCGGATGGTGTCTTGCGCGACGAGAACGACCTCCTTCGTGCCATTCGCCACCACATCCACGATCTCCTGGACGATGTGCAATGGCCGCTTGCTGACTTGTCGACCCTTGATCGACGGGATCGTGCAGAACGCGCAGTTGTGGTCGCAGCCGTCAGCTATCTTGACGTAGGCCGATGGACCTGCTTGGTCGCGCCGGAACGTCGTCAACATCCCCTCGCAGCCAGCGGACTCGGGGAGCACCTCTTCGCCAAACAGTCCGGCAACCACGTCGCCGATCTTGAACCATTCACGCGTCGTCAGCACGTGGTCGACGCCCAGCGGGATGTCGTTGCGGTAGTCGCCGAGCGCCGGCATACATCCGGCGGCAATGACCCGTTGCTCATCTCGGCGATCCTTGAGCAGGTCTTCGATCACCCCGACCGATTCCGCCCGCGCGGCCCCGAGAAACCCGCAGGTATTGACGATGACGACGTCAGCCGTGTCGGGCGCCGTGGCGACCGAGAGACCGCGTTGGCGCAACAAGTGGTCCATGCCGTCAGAATCGACACGATTCTTCGAGCAGCCGAGGGTGACGATATGAAACGACCGGTTGTCAATTGCGGTTTCGGGGATCAATGCGGACAAAGACGTCACTCCCAGCACGACCTATCGGTAGTTCACGAATTGCAATGCAACAGGGTAGTCGCTCGCGCGGAGCGATTGGATGACGCCCTGAAGCTCATCCTTCGACTTTGCCTGGACGCGGATCGCGTCGCCTTGGATTTGCGGTGTTACCTTCTTGAACTCGTCCCGGATTCGTTTTGTAATTTGCTTTGCAAGATCGTCCGGAATGCCCTGCCGAAGTTTAACCTGTTGCCTGATGCGGCCTCCGGACGCCGGCTCCTCGTGACCGTAGTCAAGTATCTTTAGCGAGAGTCCGCGCCTGACAAGCTTCGACTCGATGATATCTCGCACCGCCTGGAGAGAGAACTCCGAGTCCGAATTGATCGATATATCGACCGTGGACAGCTCGACCTCCGTCTTGGTGTCTTTGAGATCGTAGCGTTGATGTATCTCTCGCCTGGCCTGGTCGACCGCGTTGCGAAGCTCCTGCTCGTCGAACTTCGAAACGATATCGAATGATGAAGCCGATGCCATTCTCCACCTCCTCCGCACGCTTTCAACGAAATATGGTAACAGGTAGGCGGCATTCTAAGCCTGCGTGAGAACCGATCCGCCAAGGACAACTCACAACGTGAGCACCATCGATACCGCACAAGAAACAAATCTCCCAAGGTCTGTTGATCGACTCCGCGGGATGCCGATCCTCTATAAGATCCTGATTGCAAACGCCGCGATCGTCGTGATTGGGGCAGTCATCGGCACATGGCTGACGATCAACGCGGTGCGCCAGGCGCCCAACGATTCATACACCCGCCTCTTCGTTATCTTCGTCATCGCGGGCACAGTGATCAGTGTTTCCGTCAACTTCCTTGTGTTGCGCGCGGCGTTTCGGCCGCTGGCTTCGCTTGAACGGGCGGCCCTTTCCTTCATGTCAGGTGATCGTACTGTTCGCGCGGGACGCAGCGCCTATACCGATCCGCAACTCGCGCATCTGGCAGAAACATTTAACGCCACGCTCAATGAACTGGCCCGCGATCGCGAGGAGCTGCGATCGCTTGCGACTCAGGTGATCCGTGCCCAGGAGGATGAACGAAAGCGCATCTCGCGCGAATTGCACGACGACACCGCCCAGATTCTCTTCGCGCAGGTTCTTCGTTTGACGACGCTCAAATCCTCCGCCGATCCCAGCGTTCAGCAAATGGCCTCAATGCTCGAGGAAATGACGGTCGAAGCGTTGGAGGGCGTGCGTCGCTTGGCGCTGGAGCTGCGGCCGCCCGCGCTCGACGACCTCGGCCTGTTGGCGGCGCTGGGCGACTTGGCGCAGCGGTTCAGTGAACAGGCCGACATCCCCATCGACTACCAAGCCCGAGGCCCCAAGGGCCGAATGCCCAGCGAAATCGAATTGGTCCTCTATCGCGTGGCTCAGGAAGCACTGACGAACGTCGCCAAGCATGCCAATGCCATACGGGTGTCGCTCGATCTTGATCGCACAGATGAGGACGTCACCATCTCGATCCGCGACGATGGCCAGGGATTCGAGACGGAGGTAGCCACCGCGCGGGACGACAGCGGTCTTGGGCTGGGACTCTTTGGCATGGCCGAACGCGTCGAGCTCGTCGGCGGATCATTCCGGCTGTGGTCGGAGATCGGTTCCGGCACCGAGGTTTTTGCCTATATCCCACTATCGACGAACCGCCTCAAGTAGACGGGACCACCTTGACGATGAAGACGAACGACAGAGACGATTCGCGGATGCAGAGATCGATCACGATCGTGCTTGCCGACGACCATGGAATTGTTCGGGCCGGCTTACGCGCGCTCCTGGAGGCCCAGCCGGACATGCGCGTGGTCGGCGAGGCGGCGGACGGTCCCGCGGCGGTCGAAAGCGTTCGAGCGCTGCGACCGACGATCGTGGTCGCCGACCTTTCGATGCCGGGCGGAGGACTGGAGGCGATCCGATCAATTACGAGCCTCGGGTTGTCGACTCGCGTTCTAGTCTTGACGGTGCACGCGGAAGAACGTTATCTGTTACCGGTGCTTGAGTCCGGCGGCTCTGGTTATGTCAAAAAATCGAGTGCACACACGGAATTGCTCGACGCGATCCGAACGGTCGCTCGAGGCGAGGTCTTTCTCGATCCGTCAGCAACAAAGACCTTGCTTCGTGGGTATCTTGGGCGAGTCCGCGCTGGGGATGAAGTTGATCTCGGCGAGGTGCTGTCGGAACGAGAGCGCGAGGTTGTCAAGCTGACGGCCGAAGGTCACACGGCGCTACAAGCCGCCGATCAACTGTCACTGTCGCCAAAAACCATCGAGACGTATCGCCACCGGGCGATGCAGAAACTCGGCCTGACGAACCGGGCCGAGCTTGTCCGCTACGCATTGCGCGCTGGGCTCCTCGCCGGAGACGACCAGTGAGGCGAAAAGTGTGTCAGGGTTTTCCCGACACATGTAGGACCTTGCCTGACAGACACGGAGAATATTCAAAGACCGCTCCCGGCAGCACAATGGACATCGGCCAGGTAATCTGATACTCAGCATCTTTATAGCGTGGGCCCAGCGGATGCGCCGCGGCAGGCGGTCGCACCGTCCTCGGTCCACCAGTGAGAGCGACGGGGAGCAGTACGCCATGATGGAAAGTGCCAGAGTCGCCGCGGCCGTGATCAACAGTGGAGACAAAGAGACCGCTCATTCCTGCGCCGTTCACCCCGGTTGGCTGGGACAAGAGGCTCCGGTGCCCGAGATTTCGCAGGAGGCCGAGGACACCGCGCGATTCGATGCCTTTTTGCAACTCATCCGGACTTCAGGCGCAATCGACCGGGCGGCCACCGATGTATTAGCCGACCTTGACCTAACCGCCGGCGCATTCGGCGCGCTGCTTGAACTCGGCGCCGCATACCCTGGCGGTCTGGCGCCGTCAGAGCTTGCCCGCACGCTCGCGGTCGCGCGGCGCACGGCAACGCTGTACGTCGATATACTGGAGCGGCAGGGGTGGGCCGAGCGGAAGCCTCATCCGGACGACCGGCGTATGGTCCTCGCCCGCCTAACGCCTGTTGGGCGTCGATTGCTTGACGAACTCGGCGAGGCGTATAAGCGCCGCCTAGCCGCGCTGCTTGACGATATGACCTTGATCCAGGCCGAGCGACTTCGCCAGTTGCTTGCCCTCATTGCCGTCAATCGACCTCATCGCGTCGACGCCGAATCGGCGCCCCGGGTGGTTTCGTCCAGGCGGTAAAGCTGAAGTGTGTGCTCGGCAAGTCGCGTGCGATCGCCGCCAACGCGACGAACGTTACGTGGCGTGTCCCAGGCGGCCGTGTCGAGCACCAGCATCCACCCGCCCTGCCCGCTGGGCTCGACATTTGGCAGTCGAACTTCGACGGCGTGCTGACTCGCGTTCAACAGCAACACGAGTTGGTCCGGGCCTCCTGTGTGGCAAACATCGGTCGCGATATCGACCATCTGCACCACCA
>JBOGUE010000285.1:0-5422 GCA_050695955.1 Thermomicrobiales bacterium
GCATCAGGTCGTTGCTGGCGCCACGGGGCGAGATGCCGCTGCCGTGGATCGCGACCGTCTCCCCACCGCCGTTCCTGGTCGGGGCATGGACGACGGCGAAGAGGTCGCCGCCGAGACCGCACATCTCCGGCATCACGACGGCCGCGACCAGCGCCGCGGCGACGGCGGCGTCGACCGCGTTGCCGCCGTGTTCCAACGTGGCGACGCCGGTCTGCGTGATCAGCGGATGGGCGCTGGCCACCATCCCGCCATCGGCGAAGACGGGAGCATGGCGCCGGCGTGGCCAGCACGTATTGATCCGCTCAGAGCCAGGGAACCCGAGCATGAGATGGTGCATCCTTTCACAACATTCGGCGTGTCGAATCGCTGGCAGGGTACCGCCACTGGGACTATCGCGCCAGCGGGCTGCGATGCGACATTGGTCCACGATGTCGTCCGGGTGCTACGCTGGCCGCATGATGGCATCGGGTGAGCGAGCGGACGCTGTCATCGTCACTCGCGGATTATCCAAGCAGTACGGAATAGTCACCGCCCTCGACCGGCTCAGCCTCACGGTCCCGACCGGCACGATTTACGGATTCCTTGGCCCGAACGGCGCCGGCAAGACGACGACAATCAAGTTGTTGATGGGCTTCGTCCGGCCAACAGCCGGATCCGCCACGATCTTCGGCCACGACACCTGGCGATATGGCGTCGCCGCCCGCCGGGACGTGGGGTACCTCGTCGACGCCGAGGCGCTCTACCCCGACATGACCGGCGAAGCCCAACTCAACCACGCCGCGACGCTGTCTGGCCGGTCCCCGGCGCTTCGTTCTACGTTGCTCGACGCGCTCGAACTGAGCCGTGACGCGCTGGGGCGCAAACTCGGAACCTACTCACGTGGCATGCGTCAGAAGTTGGCGTTGATCGCGGCGATCCAGCATGACCCGCCGCTACTGATACTCGACGAGCCAACGGAGGGCCTCGATCCCCTGATCCAGCGCGCCTTTGAGGAGGTTTTGCGCTCGCTGCGCGATCGCGGACGCACGATTTTTATGTCGTCTCACGACCTGGCGGAAGTCGAGCGGACCTGCGAACGGGTCGCGGTCGTTCGCGCTGGCAAACTTGTTGTCGAGGAGACGATCGAGGGCCTGATGCGCCTCGAACGCCGCCGCGCCGAGATCACCTTCACCGAATCGGTGCCTGATGGGATTGACGCGGTCACTGGCGCGACGCTCGTTGCACGAAACGGCCGGCGGGTGCAGTTGTCACTGGACGGTGACGTCAATCCGCTCCTGCGGTTCCTTGCCAACCACGCCGTCGCGGAGGTCGTGCTCACACGACCGAATCTGGAGGATATCTTCATGGGCTTCTACGGCGGGGAGCACGACGAGGTGGCGCGATGAGCGCGCTCGTCGCCATGACCCGGCGGCTGTTGCAGCGCGGTTTCGCCGGTACCGTGAGCTTGATGCTCGGCATTGCCATCTTCGAGCTGATCCAGCCGTTGGTCGCCGACTCGATGGGCGGCGTGGAGCGTCTCTCTCAGATCCTGGATGACCTCCCGCCCGCATTCCAGGCGCTGATCCAGACACAGCCGGAGTTCATCATGGCCTCCGGATTGGCCGGGTATCTTTCGCTGGGATTCACCCATCCTCTCTTCTACATTTTGATTTTGACGACGGTTGTCGGCTTCATTTCTCGCTCGCTGGCGGGAGAGATGGAACGTGGGACGATTCAAATCGCGCTCTCCCGACCGATCTCCCGGTCGACGGTTTACGCAGCGCGGATTGCCGGAGTGGTCGCGATCATCGCGGCCATCGCCGTCGTCGGGCCGCTCGGGATGCTGGCGGGCATCGCTCTGGCGCGACCAGAGGGCACGATCGAGTATCGCCACTTGATCACGACGACCGTGGCGACAGCGCTGCTGATCTGGGCCGTGGCGGGGCTGACGCTGCTCGGCTCGGCCGCTGCCAGCACGACGGGACGCTCCGTCGCTTGGGCTACCGCCTGGCTGATCGTCTTCTACTTCGTCGACTACTTTGCCGCGCTGTGGTCGATCTTGGAGCCGCTCGAACCGCTGAGCATCTTCACCTACTACGATCCGGCGCAAGCGATGGTGAACGGAACGCTGCCGGGCGAAAACGTGGCAATCTTGTTGCTGCTCGGACTGGCAGGGGCGGCCGGCGGATTGTTCGTATTCGTTCGTCGCGATCTCCCAACGTAGCCAGTCAAGGAGGTCCACGATGTACCAAACGATTACGGCGCCGGACTTGAAGGCTCCGATCAGGACGTGGTTGCCGATTCCTGAGATCGAACACGGGGCGCGGGAGCAATTGGAAAACGCGGCGCGGCATCCGGACGTGGGGCCGCACGTGGCGGTCATGCCCGACTGCCACGTCGGCTTCGGCGTCACCATCGGCTGCGTCTTTCCGACCGTGAATGCCATCTTGCCGACGGCGGTCGGCGTCGACATCGCTTGCGGCATGTGCGCGGTACCGACCGGCCGCGCCTTCGACCGCGCCACGATGGATGCCCGATTCTGGGGTGCGTGGGCGGACAAGATTCGCGGCACGATCCCGACCGGATTCGGCAAGCAGAAGCGGCCGCAACGCTGGGCCGGGTTCGACGTCACGCTGCATGCGAAGCCGTTGCAGTCGCTGATCCGTGACAAGGCCGAGATGCAGCTTGGCACCCTCGGCGGCGGCAACCATTTCCTCGAAGCGCAGGTCGACGAGGACGATCAGATCTGGTTGATGGTCCATTCCGGCAGTCGCCACACCGGTTTGCGCATCGCCGATTTCTACACCGAACGCGCCAAGGCGATCTCGACACTCCGCGGCGAGAAGGTACCGCGGGAGCTGTGGTCGCTGCCTTTGGACGATCAGGTCGGGCGGGACTATTTGCACGACATGGAGTGGGCGACGCGGTTCGCGCTTGAAAGCCGCTTTCGGATGCTCGAAGGGATGCTGTACGCCTTTGGATTGGAGCCGGCGGAGGCAGGCGGGCGTTCCGCGTTCATCAACATCCATCACAACTTCGCCCGCATCGAAGAGCATTTTGGACAGCGGCTCGTCGTCCACCGCAAGGGCGCCACCTCCGCCCAGGAGGGGGAGATCGGGATCATCCCCGGCAGCATGGGCGCGCCGAGCTTCATCGTCCGCGGTAAAGGCTCGCCCGACAGCTTCGCGTCGTGCTCACACGGCGCCGGGCGGGTGATGGGACGCAAGCAAGCAAAGCGAACCATCGACGAAGACTCGCTGCGTGAAGCATTGGCGGGAACGTTCACGCGACCATCGCGGGGTTTTCTGGACGAAGCGCCGCAAGTCTACAAGGACGTGATGCAAGTAATCGCCCGCCAAACCGATCTGGTCGACGTGGTTCACACGCTGAAGCCGATTGTCACCGTCAAGGGAGACAGCAGGGCGAAGGACGATTGATTGGTCAGCGGTTACCGATTCGATACATTCCGAGGTTGGCAAAGAGGCTGGTCCGGTCGATTTCCAGTCCTGGCAAAACGACGGAGCGCACGGTTTTACCGTCGTGCGGTACGCGCACGAGTTCGCCGTCTTTGAGCACGAAGAGCATGAAGTCCGGGTCGGCAACCTCGACCGCCCAGTATTCGCGCACGCCCGCGGAGGCATAGAGCACGAGCTTCGCGCCCAGATCGCGCCGGCGCGTGGTAGGTGAAAGGATTTCAACGACGAGATCAGGTGGCCCTTCGGTCCCGTTGCTGGTCAGAACGTGTACCCGTTCGCGGCTGACAAAGATCATATCGGGCTGGACGATATCGTGGCGCCCGAGGTGAACGTCCAACGGAGCAATGCCGACGCGACCGTGATTGCCAGCAGCCACGAACGGCCGTACGACTTCGCCAAGGCGCACGAGGACTTCCTGATGCAGCCACGTCGGGGCAGGACTCACAACAAGCTCTCCGCCGATCAGCTCGTAACGATTGCCGTCGTCCGGCATTCGGCAGAGGTCGTCGTAGGTTAGGAGCTGCGTCGTAGTCGCCATCGCGGACCTCCTCCGTGTCGCGTCGGCGTCATCATCGGGGTGCGGTGATCCGCGCGTCAACCGGTGCGATTAGCGCGGGCTTGGTGTGGGGGTGCCTTCAGGGCCGCCGGTGCCGTCGCCGAGTACTTGATTCGTGCGCTTCCAGGGGTGGGCTGGGACGGTGGCCGGTTCGCGGAATGGCCCCTCGGCGAGGCGATCCCAGAGACCGGCGCCCTCGAGCTGACGGTAGGAATAGAGGGCGAAGCCGGTGACGCCGCGCTCCCGGCCAAACTCGATTTCGCGAAGCACTTCGTCGGCGCCGTTGCGGGCGTTGGCGCCGATGTAGAGGTGGCGGTCGGTCGCCTCCTGGATTCCCTCCATGTGGTCGTCGAGCAGGCAGCGCCAGTCAGCCACACCACAGCGGTCGGAGGTGATCGGGTCGTAGGTCATCGGCACGGCGACGTCGAGATACCCCCCGGCCGCCCAAGCCCGCGGATCCTGGTAGTACCAGCTATAGCCCTCGGACGAACGCCACTCCCAGTTGTTTTGATAGATCGGCCAGACCGCCGCCGAGAGGACGAGGGCCGGGTCGACGGCGGTCATCGCCTCGTAGGTCGCGCGTACGGTTGCGTTGACCTGATCGCGGCGAAACTGGTCCCAGGCGTCCGGATCGCTCACCGGGTCTCGACCGAAGGCCTCCAGGCTGGCGTCGTCGTACGACCAATCCTGACCGGGGTAGCGGATGCGATCGAGGTGAATGCCGTGGATCTGGTAGCGGGAAGCGATGTCGGCGGCGACGCGGGCGAGTTGTTCGCGGACGCCGGGGAACGCGGGAGAGAGATAGACGTACTCTTCGCCGTTCGGGCACGATATGGGGCGGCCGGCGCGGTCGACGACGACCCAGTCAGGATGATCGAGGAGCATGTGTCGCGGCTTGCCCTCGGACGATTCGGTCAGGAGGGCGCAGACATCGGCGTTGCCGGACGGCCAGCCCGACAGGGCGTTGAGCCAGACGTGGACCTCGAGGCCGTGTTTGGCAGCCTCCTCCACCGCGACCGCCAGCGGGTCGTATGGCGGGTCACCGCCCAGCTCGCCGCAGAGCGAAACGGCGCATGGCTCGAGGTCGGACTGGTAGAAGGCGTCGCCCGCGCCGCGCACCTGGAAGTAAACGACATTGAAGTTCGCCCGCCCGGCGTCGGCCATGATGCGCTCGATGTCGGCAGCGGAGGTGTATTCGAATCGATTGACCCAGAGGGCGCGTCCCTCCTCGGCGGCTGCATTGGCCCAACCGCGCAGCGCGCCGGCCGCGATGACTCCCGGCAGCATGCGCGTCACCAGCTTGCGGCGGGAGAACCAGCCGCCACCGGACCGATTGGGCGATGAGTGATCAGGCGAGGGAGGTGAGCAAACATCCGGTACATGAGGCATTCGTATCTCCCGAGGAAGTGAG
>JBOGUE010000286.1:0-4408 GCA_050695955.1 Thermomicrobiales bacterium
GGCGTATCCTGACCACCGCCGGCCTATTCGTCGAGGCGCGGGAACAGAAGGCCGCGGCGGCGCTGCTGCCAGTGACTCGGAGTAGGCTTTCATGCCCCCAGTGTCGCACCCGGCTCAACTCTCAGGCACACCGCTGTAGTTCCCGCACGAACTGGACTTCGTCCGCGTTGATCGTGTGGCCCATGCCGGGGTAGATGCGCTCGGTGACGTCGCCGCCAAGCGCCCGCAGCGCTTCCGTGCTCTGCTGGACACGGCGCAGCGGGATGTGCGGGTCGACGTCGCTGCACCCGAGGAACACAGGCGTCCCGGCCAGCGACCCGGTGTATTCGAAGATCTTGTCCTCGGGCGGGGCGAAGCCAGCCCGCTCTCCTGACCCGATCAACCCGCCGGAGAGGCCGGCAACTCCCCCCCAGCGCCGGGCGTGGCGGGCGGCGAACTCGATGGCCAGGCAGGCGCCCTGGGAGAAGCCGAGCAGCACGATCCGCTCCGACGACATCCCCGCGTCATTGACGCGCGTTACTAATCCCTCGATCACCGCCAGCGCCGACGACAGATGTGGCTCGTTGCGCGCTAACGGTTCGAGGAAGGGGTACGGGTACCAGGTGTTGCCGTTGGCTTGCGGGGCGAGGTACGCGAACCCCTCCTGATCGAGCTCTTGCGTCAGTCCCAGGATGCTCGCCGCGCTTGCGCCGCGGCCGTGAACCAGAATCATCGCCGCGCGCGCTTCCTCAAGCGGCGCACCAGCGGCGAGCACCGGCTGCCCTTGGTGCGGACTCAGGCTCAGGCTTAGATTCATGCCGGCGTAACTCCTTCGGCGATGCGGGCGGTCGGCAATGGCTGCAATCCGGCCTCGATCCGCGTGCGATGCGGTTCCAGGAAGGGCGGCAGCGCCAAACGCTCGCCCAGGTGCGCGGCGTCCTCGTCAGTGGCAAAACCAGGACCGTCGGTGGCGATCTCGAAGAGGATCCCACCCGGCTCCCGGAAATAGATCGAGCGGAAGTAATACCGGTCGATCACCGGCGTCACCCCAAGGCCGAGCTCAACGAGCCGCTCCTGCCAGGCCTGATGTGTTTCGTCAGTCGGGGTGCGGAAGGCGACGTGATGCACGCCGCCACTTCCCAGACGGGCCGGCGGCAGATCGGGCCGGACCTCCAGCCACACGGTTGCGCCTGGACCTCCCGCGCCCGTCTCGAATGTCAGCAACCGGCGACCTGGAATACCCGGTTCGCTCCACTCACCGGTCCGCGTGAAACCCATGACCCGCGTCAGTACGGCGGCGGTCGGCTCTGCCTGCCCAACCGTGAGCGCGACGGCGCCAAGTCCCCGGATGCCGTACTCGACCGGCACGGGACTCTCGGCCCACGGCGTGCCGCCCGCGACCGCCCCGCCGCTGTCGTCAATCAGGCGTAAGCGTTGCCCTTCGCGATCAGTGAATGGCAGCGACGCCCGCCCGGCGCACTCCTCGATCGCTCCGTGCGACACACCGCGCTCATCGAAGCGCGCCGCCCACCACGCCAGTGACGCCTCGCTTGGAGTTCTCAGCGCCACCTCGGCAATCTCGCCGCGGCCGGGCTGTTTGGGCGCCATCCGCGCCCATTCGAAAAAGGTCATCTCGGTGCCGGGCCGGCCAAGCTCGTCGCCGTAGAACAAATGGTAGGCGGAGACGTCGTCCTGATTGACCGTCTTCTTGACCAGCCGCAACCCGAGGACGCCAGTGTAAAACGCGACGTTGTCGGGAGCACTGGCAGTGACAGCGGTCAAGTGATGGAGTCCGGTAAGTTGGAGCGCCATAACGCGCCTCCTTTCTGCTCGATACCTCAATCGGCCCACCGCACGCCGCATATAGTTTAGTGCTAAACCAAATCCGCGGCAAGACCCCGGTGACGCCGTAATTCCTCTCCGTCCTGCCGCGCTGCTGTGAAATACTCGCGGCAGTCCGCGAGCGTCCGTGACCACAGACCGCTTGCCCGCCCCCAGCGTTACTGCTGTCTCGCCGGCACACCAAACAAACCCGTCCCCGCGATTCCGGAAATGGCCATAGAATGGCGCGGCGACGTGGTATCTGGACGCCGAGGGGAGGCAAGGATGACGGAACGGGTGCGGCTGGCGATCGTTGGGTGCGGTGGGATGGGGCGGCGGCACCTGGCGGGGCTCGCCGAGCTGGCTGGCACCGAGCACAACTCGATCGATCTGGTCGCGGTCTGCGACCTGAACGAGCGCAACGCGGAGGATTTGGCCGACGAGGCGGCGCAATTGCTGGGTGTCCGACCGGCGGTCTATACCGATCTCGATCGGATGGCGCACGAGGCCGATGGACTCGAGGCGGCGGACTGCACGACGGACACGGCCTCCCACCATCGCGTCGCCGCCGACGTGCTCGATTTGGGGTTGCACACGCTCTGCGAGAAGCCGCTGGCGTTGACCGTCCGCGGTTGCGACCACGTGATCGCGGCAGCGGAGCGGAGCGGCAAGATCCTCTCCGTGGCCGAAAACTACCGGCGGGACCCGATCAACCGCCTGGTCCGCGCCCTGCTTGATGACGGCGCGATCGGAGACCGGCAGTTCGTGATGGAGACCGGTGTGCGCGGTCGCGACACGCTCTTCATCACCCCCTGGCGGCACCAGAAGCTGACCGGCTCGCTGACGCTCGATGCCGGGGTCCACAGCGCCGACATTCTCCAGTACTACTTTGGCGATGCGGCGAGCGCTTACGGGCAGGTGCGTCTCTATGAGAAAACGCGCCTGCGGCGTGGCACGGGCGGACCCGGCGGCTTCTACGAGAAGTGGGCCGCGAATCTACCGGCTGAGGTCGAGGCGACTGGCGAAGACGCGATGTTCGGCCTGATCACCTTTGAGAACGGCGTCCTCGGGCAGTGGGTCGATCACTACGCGGGCCACGGCGAACCCTTCGGTCACCGGATGGTCTTCGGCACGCGCGGCTCGATCGCCGCGCCGGGCGACCGCAACGGCAAACCAATCCGCCTGGTGCTGGACGACGGCACGGACGTCGCCGACGAGCGGGTGCTCGACTACGCGCCCACCTTTCGGCTCGAACCGGTCGCGGCGACGCTCTTCGGCGGCGAGCGCCCCTGGACTTACTCGTTCGACTTCCCCACGACCGACCGGAAGATCATCGCGCTGGAGTATGCCGAACTCGCCGGCTGCATCCGGACCGGTGTGGCGCCGGAGGTCGACGGCGTGATGGGCCGGCGCGACATCGCGCTCGTCTACGCCCTCTTTGAGTCGGATGCGGCCGGCCGGCCGGTGACGATCGCCGATGTCGAGTCCGGCGCGGTCGATGCCTATCAGCGGGAAATTGATGAGCATTTGGGCTTGGTCGAGGCGTTAGGCGTTAGGTGTTAGGAGCTCCGCCGTTACCCTAACGCCTATCGTCCTTGGAGGAAACCATGTTCCTTTCGTACAGCACCTGGGGGATGCCGACGGTCCCGATCGACGTGGCGGTCGGGCATTGCGCGGGGCTTGGATTCGACGGGCTGGAGTTGACGGTCATTCCGGGGTGGTCGACCGATGCGGCGGGGTTGGACGCGGCGGCGCGGCGGCGGATCCGGCAACTCTATGACGACCACGGGATCGCGTTGTGTGGCCTGTCGGGCAATACGCCGCTCCTGACTGCCGATGCGGACGAGCAGGCGGCCAATTTGGCGCGATTCCGTGGGTATCTCGACCTCGCTGCCGAGTTGCAGGCGCCGGGTGAACGGCTCACCGTCACCACGACCTCGGGCGGGGCGCCGGAGGATTGGGAGTCGGCGAAGGACTCGCTGGCGGATCGATTTGGGCAGCTCGCGGCATACGGGCAACGGACAGGCGTCGTCGTTGGCGTGGAGCCGCACGTCGGCGCGGCGCTGCATCGCCCGGATCAGGTGCTGTGGCTGGTGGAACAGGTGAGTTCGCCGGCGCTGACGATCCACTTCGACATCAGCCACTTCAACGTGCAGGGAATGGAGATGGAGGCGGTGGTGGCACAGCTCGCACCGCACAGCCTGCATACCCACGTCAAAGACGAGCGCGGCATCGCCCCCGACCACGAGTTTCTGATCCCCGGTGAGGGAGAGATGGACTACCCACGCTATCTGCGGGCAATGGACCGCGCCGGCTACGACGGCCACATCGTGGTCGAGATCAGCATCATGGTCCAACGCCGCCCGAACTACGATCCCCTGGCCGCCGCGACCCGATCGTACGAGGTGCTGTCGCGGGCGTTCGACGGTGCGGGGATTGCGCGCAGAGATCTTCAGGCGTCCGATGCCTAAGAGGATGGGTCAGGGCAATTGCATCTCAAGCAACAGAGGGCGCATCGGTTGTGTTTGTCCATGGAGCGCGGCCGATATCGGCCGTTACGGTGCCGAACCGCTTCGTTCCGCGCCCGAAAACCCAGGCAACCCTCGCG
>JBOGUE010000287.1:0-1532 GCA_050695955.1 Thermomicrobiales bacterium
CGCCATCGTCTTCGGCCTCTCGATGGACTACGAGGTCTTCCTCCTCTCCCGCATCCGCGAGGAATACCTCAAAACGGGCGACACCCTGGGCAGCGTCTCTCACGGCCTGGCCGGCACCGCCCGCGTCATCACCGCCGCCGCCCTGATCATGATCAGCGTCTTCGGCGCCTTCGCCACCGCGCCCAGCCCAGTCGTCAAGATGCTCGGTCTCGGCATGGCAACCGCCGTTCTCATCGACGCCACCATCGTCCGCCTGATTCTCGTCCCGGCCACCATGTCCCTGCTCGGCCGCGCCAACTGGTGGCTCCCGCACTGGCTCGACCGCCGCCTCCCCCGCATCGACCTCGAAGGCGGCCCCGCCTCGACACCGGTTCCCCTCGTCCAGCCTCAGCGCGAACCAGCAGAACACCTCGTGTAGAGGCTAAGGAATCGACGAATTGTCCCGACAGTGGGGTCTACTGGCCGCGACGGAGATGGTGAAGATAGACGTCTTTGCCTTCTCGAATCGCGGCCAGTCCGTTCGCGATGGTGGCTTCGCCGAATGCCGCGTCATCGTCGGGCGCCAGCACGACCGACACGCCCGGCGGAAGCTGAAAAGCCTCGTCGGCGATCGTCTCTGCCACAAACTCTTGCAACAGTCCCAAGGTGCGATCGGTTGCCTCGACGGTCTCCGGCGCCATTGCGATGGCCGTCGACTTGGTGCTCATAGTTTCCTCCGCACGAAGTCCGCCTTGAGGGCGGCCCAATCACGTCACAATTCAGCAAGCAGCAAGCAGCAAGCGCCAGGTAGAGGGCGTCACCGGCTTGTAGCGTCGCTCCGGCCCATTCCCAGTTCTTATGTACGAGAGCGCCATCCCAATCGAGGAAGTCCTGGTAAGGATCCCATGCACATTGTCGTTGCGTACCACCGGTCGAAAGCAATCCTCGATCCAGGGCTCGTATTGGACGGTAAAGATGCGAACGCGTCCGCGTTCGATGCACGACTGCGCGCGCGGATTCCCTCGGCTCAATGAGGCGCGCTAAGAAATCAAGCACTCGTTCGTTGCCTATCCGTCCCCATCTCTCTCGTGAGGATGCCAGGGTGGTGAGTTGCTACCGTGTGCCGCGAGATCGCGATTAACTCTGAGTTGCCCCAAAGCCGCCTCCCACGATGTTGATTTCTGCTCGGTTCGTGCGTCTATATCAATAGCGGACCATACTGAACACACCAGCAACGACCGGAGCCGCCATGCCACCACCCAACCAACCCAACCGGGTCGCCGATCTGTATCACCAGCATCAGCGCGACCTCGTCCGTTTCTTCGCCGGTCGCTTCGCGGACCGCGCGGCATGCGAGGACCTCTGCCAGGACGTCTTCCTCCGTCTCCTGCTCGCCGAGGCAGCCGGCACCTTGCCCGAAAAGCCCCAGGCGTGGCTGAAACGGGTGGCGCGCAATCTCCTGGTCGACACCTACCGCCGCCGCGCCGTCGCCGAAGCCCATCAGATGCCACGCGGGGACAAGGCCGACGCCCGGCTGATCGACCTCACCGTCC
>JBOGUE010000288.1:0-4499 GCA_050695955.1 Thermomicrobiales bacterium
GTCGCCGAGTGTGCGACGCCGGGCGAGGCTCGCCTCGTACCAGGTACGCGCCGCTTCATGGTCGCCGGCGTAATACCGGAGGACTCCCAGGAGATTGAGGACGCGCGCATGGTCGAGTCCGCGATCCCCCGCGAGGGCATCCGGCGTGATGGCGAGGATCCGTTCGATCCAGCCAGCTTCGTCTCGACCAGCGCCGCGGGTGAGCCAAAAGTCGTAAAGGGCGACGGCCAGGCGGAGTCCGAGCGCCCATTGCCGGTTGGCCAGCATCCAGTCCTGGGCGGCGTGGAGATTCGCCTCCGCCGTGGCGAGCTGGTCCAGCCAGCGAGCTGGAGGAGGCTCGTGCAGCGCGGGCGCGGCCGTTTCGGCCAGCTCCAGGCACCAGGCGGCGTGACGCGCTCGCGTCTCCGCCTCCTCCCCTGCCGCTGCCAACTGTTCCAGGGCGAACATCCGGATCGTTTCCAGGAACCGGTACCGCGGCTCGTCCTCGTCGCGATCGCTCCGCTGCACGAGGCTGTGGTCGACGAGGGCGGTGAGGAGATCGAGTGCCGAGTGCCCAGGACCGAGTGCCCAGTCGGTTACGGAGAGCGGCGGCCCCACCGCGGGGTCGCGCTGAGGACCATCACTTGCATCCCCCGGCTGGGCACTGGGCACTGGCTCCTGGACACTCGCGACGGCGTCGGCGGCGGGGAGGGTGAAGTCACCGGCGAAGACGGCGAGGCGGCGGAAGAGGGACTGCTCGTTGGGGTCGAGGAGGTCGTAGCTCCAGGCAATGGCCTCGCGCAACGACTGCAACCGCGGCGGTTGGTCGCGGGCGCCGCCGGTGAGGAGTTGAAGACGGCCGCTGAGACGGGCAAGGAGGGCTTGCGGCGAGAGGACCTTCAGCCGCGCGGCGGCGAGCTCGATCGCCAGCGGCAGCCCGTCCAAACGGGTACAGATCTCGGCGATGTCCGGACCGTTGGCCGTCGTCAGTGCGAAGTCTGGGCGGACGGCTTGGGCGCGCTGGATGAAGAGGGCGATGGCCTCGCACCGGCGCAGCTCGTCGAGCGGCGGGAGCCGTTCGAGGCCCGGCAGCAACAGCGGCGGCACGGGATACTCGCGTTCGCCCTGAATGCGCAGCGGCGACCGGCTCGTCGCCAGGATTGTCAGGCGCGGGCAGCGCTCCAGGAGTGCGGCGATGCTCGGGGCCGCGGCCGTGACGTGCTCAAGATTGTCGAGCAACAGCAACAGGTGCTGATCGCGCAGGGCATGCGCGAGGTGATCCGCGGAGGAGCGATGAGGCTCCTCGCGCAGGCCGAGTTGGCGGGCGATGGCCGGCAGGACGGTTTCTGGCGTTCGCGCTTCGGCCAGGACGACGATGTGGCAGCCGTCCGCAAAGTCATCGGCGTGCAAGGAAGCGGCCCGTAGGGCCAGCCGCGTCTTACCCACGCCGCCGGGGCCAATGAGTGTAATCAGCCGCGCCTGCTGACTACGCAGATACCGCCCGACGGCGGCCAGGTGCGCTGTCCGGCCGACGAACGACGTCCGTGACAGCACGAGCGGTTCGATGTACGCGCTGCGTGGTATCTGTCTCATTCTTCCTGCTGGCCGTGGATCTTGTCCCTGAGCAGCGCCGGCAGTTCCGGCCGGCCGGATACCTCATCCCACCAGTATGCCCGGTTTCGCGGATTGATGCATGCGCTTCCGCGAATTGCGGCGCGGTGATGCGAACACCTGTGCTATCCTCATCGCTTCGTGATTCGCTGGACGAGGCGAGGAGGCAAGCGCGTGATGGGGAAGCGCAATTCGCAATCCACCGCGACGCCGCCCGTGGCGGCGCTCACCTGGAGGCAGGTCGCGGCCTGGCGGTTGGGCCGCCAGCACCTTGACCGGCGGGCGCCGCGGGCTGAGATGCTCGGTGTGGCACGGAACATCTGTGGATTGCACGCTCAGATTATGTCCTCCGCCGAGCTTACCCTCTGGGCGCGAGTGGAGGATCTGGAGCCGGGCGCGGTCGCGCGGGCGCTCTGGGAAGAGCGCAGCCTGGTCAAGACCTGGGCGATGCGCGGCACGCTCCATCTCCTGCCGGCGGCTGAGTTTGGGTTGTGGGCGGGCGCCCTCGGCACGCGCCGAGGCTATCTCAAGCCGGTCTGGCTGCGCTATTTCGGCGTCACCCGAGAAGGACTCGATCGGTTGTTGGCGGCGATCGGCGACGCGCTGGACGGTCGTGAGTTAACGCGGCAGGAGCTCGCCGACGAGGTAGCCCGGCGAACCGGCTCAGAGGAGATCGGCGACACGTTGCGGCACAGTTGGGGGTCCTCGCTCAAGCCGTCTGCCTTCCGGGGCGAGCTCTGTTTTGCCCCCAGCGCCGGTCAGAACGTCCGTTTCACTCGCCCGAGCCGCTGGCTTGGTCCCTTCGAACGGTTGGATGAAGACGCGGCGATGGCGGAGGTGACTCGCCGCTTCTTCGTCGCCGGCGGGCCGGCGACGCGCGACGACTTCGCCCGTTGGTGGGGAGACGGCGCGGCGCTTGCCGGGAAGCTGATGACGCGCCTGGGCGACGAGCTGGCGCCGGTAACCATCGAGGGCGAACCGGCGTGGATGCTCGCCGAGCACGTCGCCGAGGTGGCGGCGGCGGAACCGACCGGCGTGGTCCGTCTGCTGCCCGCGTTCGATCAGTACGTCGTTGCCGCCTCCGGCCACACGGCGCATCTGATGCCGGGCGACTTTCGCGCCCGCGTCTTTCGGCCGCAGGGTTGGCTCTCCCCGGTGCTGCTCGTCGACGGCCGGATGGAGGGCGTCTGGCGGCACGAGCGCAAGGGGCGCCGCCTCGTCGTCCAGATCGAGCCTTTTGTGCGGCAGCCGGGGTGGGTCCACGCCGCGGCCGAGGCGGAGGCGGAGCGATTGGCGGGGTACCTGGGCGGGGCGCTTGAGGTGGAGTGGAACGTCTAACGCCGTCATTCCGGGCTTCCGAGGTTCCGAAGTTCCGAGGAATGACGAGGTGGTATGATCGCCGTATCGTCTTGCTCGTTCGACCGGAGCCGGTTGATTCCAATGCACCGATACCTTCACTGACGATACACCTATTCATTGTTTCCGCGTGGTCCTCCCGTGGTCGGGTATTGTGCGATCAGCCTTTCATGCGACCACGGAGACCTATCCATGACCGAACTGACGATTGCTTTACTACAAATGACCGACGGCGGCAGCGACCAGGCGGCGAACCTCGCCAAGGGGGAGGCATTCTGCCGCCGGGCGCGGGCGTTGGGCGCCGACATCGCGCTTTTTCCGGAGATGTGGAGCGTCGGGTACAACTCGGCCATCCCGTGCCCGGCCGACGCGCCGGATCTGTGGCGCGCGCCGGGGCGCTGGTCTGCTGATGGCAACGAACCTCTCGTCCCGGATCTGGCCGACGTTTGGCAGGGCCTGGCGATCGGGCGGGACGACCCGTTCGTGCTCCATTTCCGGGACCTGGCGCGAGAGCTGGAGATGGCGATCGCGCTCACCTACCTCGAACGGTGGGACGGGCTGCCGCGCAACGCGATGTCACTGATCGACCGGCACGGCGAGATCGTCTTCACCTACGCCAAGGTTCATACCTGCGACTTCTCGTGGGATGAGGCGGCGCTAACCCCCGGCGACGACTTCTACGTCGGCACGCTTGATACGGCGAAGGATGATGTGCAGATCGGCGCCATGATCTGCTACGACCGCGAATTTCCGGAGAGCGCCCGCATCCTGATGTTGAAGGGCGCGGAGATCATTCTCACCCCGAACGCCTGCGATTTGGAGGCGAACCGGATCGGCCAGTTTCGCGCCCGCGCGGTCGAGAACATGGTCGGCGTGGCGATGACGAACTACGCCGGACCGGATTGGGGGCACTCGATCGCCTTCGACCCCATCGCCTTCGGTCCGGCGGGCAAGCCGCGGAACAATCTCGTTGTCGAGGCCGGCGAGGCGGAGGACGTTTACCTGGCTCGCTTCGACCTCGATCGGCTGCGCGACTATCGCCGGCGCGAAACGTGGGGCAACGCCTTCCGCCGGCCGCACCGGTACGGACTGATAACCTCGCTCGACGTGGCGGAGCCGTTTCTCCGGGTTGATGCTTCCGGTGAGCGGTACGACTCGACCAAGCGCTAGGCTAGGCGGCACGGTTCTTGATCGTCGGAGGAAGAGACCCGTCCTCGACCGCAAGGAGGCATTCCAATGAATTGCAGCCGCCTGCTGATCGCCGTCGGATGCTTGTTAGCCGCGCTGATCGGCGGTATGGACGGCGCGTTCGGGGCGCAAGAGGCGACGCCGGGCATGGTCTGCGACGTCGCGCCGCGCTCGCTCGACGAACTGCCATCGCCGACTGGGAGACCGGTGGTGACGGCGCAGGCGCCCGCGGCATTGCCGGACGGAGAGCAGGTCGACGCCGAGACAGTCGCCGCGCTGGAGGAGACGTTGCGGCTCGCCCGCGCCTGCGCTGAGGCGGGCGATTTGCCGCGGCTGCTGGCGCTCTACAGCGACGACTACATCGC
>JBOGUE010000289.1:0-4145 GCA_050695955.1 Thermomicrobiales bacterium
GACACGAGGATCCAGGAACTATGCGCCCGGATTCGAGGGCCGGTCAACTCGATCTACACCAGCTTTACGGCCGAGGGCGAAGTCGATTGGTCGGGCGTGCGCAATATGGTCGAGGCAGGCATCGCCGGGGATAGCGAAATCAGCCTGCTCACCTTCGGCGACAGCCAACTCGACTTCCTCGGCGACCAAGAAGTCGCCGACCTGACCAGCGTACTGGTGGACCAGTCTGCCGGACGGGCGCTGACGGTCGCCGCCACGAAGCGCTGGTGGCAGGGGCAGACGCTCGAGTTCGCGCGGTATTGCCGCGAGCTCGGCGTCGACCTGCTCATGATGCTGCCCTCCGACCACGCCATGAGCGCCGAGGGCAAGATCGCCTGGTACAAGGCAGTGGCCCGGGAAATCCCGGTCATGCTCGTCGGCTATCCAACTTTTGACATCCTCGACGGGGTGCGCGACGAGCCACGCATCTGCGCCTTCAAGGAAGACGGCACGCTCGACTACTCGCTCGGCATGATGATCCGCTACCCACATCAATGGTCGTTTATCACCGGCGGCATGTACCGCCGCCACCTGGCCCAATGGCCTTACGGCTGCACCGCCTTCTTCAGTTGGGCTTCGACCTTTGCGCCCACGGTCGCCCAACGCTACTGGACGGCGGTGCAGCATAACGACCTCGCGGTGGCGACCGAAATTATCGCGACTATCGAAGCCCCGTACTTTGGGCTGATCGAACGCTTCCCCGAGCGGTTCCAGGATCTCCATCGCGGCGCGCTGGAGCTGAACGGTATCGCGAAGCGTTACCTGCGGCCGCCGCGCCGCTCACTGACCGACGGTGAGATGGAGGAGCTGTCGGCCGCGCTGAAACCACTTGGGTTGTTGGGGAATGGGTGATTGGTGGGTGAGCGGGAGCGTTGGTCATCGGGCGAGCCGGGGCGAGCGCCGAGTTTCCCGGCGTTGAATCGCCGTGTTATTGGAGGATTGGCGCGTTGAAACCTATGCAGCGAGTCCCGGTCGACGGCGACGTCAACTACGTTGCCTCCCTCAGCGACGGGCGCTTGGTGACGGTCTTGAACGACCCCGCGCCGCTCGTCGACTTGAGCCGCGAACGCCCCGAACGGTGGACGGCGGTGCGGTCGTCGGAGGACGGCGGCTTGACGTGGACCGCGCCAGGCCGCGGGTTCGCGTACTCGGCCGGGCCGGGCTTTGCGATGCCGGTGGTGACGTGTGCCGACAAACACGACCGCCTGCATTCGTTCGGCCTGCGTTTCTTCGGCACCGGCCGCGACGGATTGCCCTGGCACAGCGCCGTGGTGCATACGGCGTCGGACGACGGCGGCGCGTCGTGGGACAAGGTCAAGGAGGTCGACTTCGGCCACCGCTACACCGGTTCCCTCAACGGCGTGCTGGTGAAGGACAACGGCCGCATCCTTTTGCCGCTCTCCTACCTTGCGCCGGAACGGCCATCCGGCCAGTTCGTCAGCATGACGGTCTACTCGGACGACGGCGGCGAAACTTGGGGCCGCTCGAACGACTGCGCGGTCGATGGCGGCGGCGCCTTTATCGAGTCGGGGGCGGCGGAACCGGTCGTCGTGCAACTGCGGAGCGGTTTCGTCTGGATGGTCATTCGCACCACCACGGGGTATTTCGGGGAGAGTTTCTCCATCGACGGCGCCGTCTGGACGCCGCCGCAGCCGACCCGCATCGTCTCCTCCAATGCGCCGGCTGGGGTGCTGCGCCTGGCGGACGGCCGGATCGTGCTGGCCTGGAACAACCTCTACGGCGAGCCGATGCGCGAGAACGGCATCAGCTACGCCCGCCAGCGGCTGCATGTCGCGATCTCGGCGGACGACGCCCAAACCTGGAGCGTGCCGAAGGTGGTGGCCGGAGTCGAGCCGGACGACTTGCCGAAGGCGCAGACGACCTACCCGTACCTCTGCCAGGCGGCCGACGGCGCGATCGTACTGATCTACCACCGTGTCCACGCGCGACCGGACCGCGATTGGCACCACCCGATCCGCGAACTGCTCCGCATTGATCCCGATTGGCTGGCGGAGTAGCCGGATGACCGGCACGCACCGGATCACGACGCTCACCTTCCCGACGCAGGAGTACGTCAGCCGTCAATACGGCGACGCGCGCATCGACTGCTACGTCACCGAGCCCGCGCGCGGCGTCTCGGCCGCGACCGGGTTCCTGTTGCTGATCCACGGCTGGGGCAACGACGGCAGGGCGGCCTACGAAGCCGACAGCATCGCCTTCGCCGACACCCATGACCTGGTCGTCACCCGCGTCGAGTACCGGCACTCCGGGCGGGAGGTGCTCCATCCCGAACCCGGACTAACCTTTGACCGGCCCTACGACTTCTCGAAGCTGCAAACCATCGACTGCTTACGGGCGGCCAAGGCGACGCTTGACCATTATCCCGTGCTGGACCGCCGCCGGATGATCCTCTGGGGCGGCAGCCAGGGGGCGCACATCGCGGCGCAGTGTCTGGTCTTTGCGCCGTCCGTCTGGTCGGCTGCCATCCTCTGCTGCGGCCTCTACCACCCATACACCTACAAGCAGCAATGGGAAGCCGGCTACGCCTTCGACATCGTGCAGCGGCCGGGATTCGGCTTCGTCGAATACGCGCTTGGACCCGGCCGCGACTATCCGGAGCAACACGAGGTCGAAATCCGGAGTCCGCGCCGCAACGCCGCGCTGATGCCCGCCGGGGCGCCGATCGCCGTGATCCACGGCACGCGGGACGACAACGTCGATATCCGGCACGCTGTCGAGCTGTACGCCCGGCTGCTCGCCCTCGGCAAGTCCGCCAGGTTCGCCGCCATCGCCAACGGCGACCACGGGCTGACGGGCGCGGAGGCCGCCGACGAGGATTCCCGGTTCAAGGCGACCCAGAAGTACGCGTCAGACCTCTTTGCGCTCACACGCGAAGCCAACGGCGAACCCTGGCCCACCCAGTCGACGGTCATTCCCGTCACCGGCGGGCGGTACGAGGTGCATTTCGAACGGGAGGGCGCCGCGCTCCGGTTCGACGCGGACACCGACGTGGGAACAACGGGTGCTTGACAGCGCGACACGCCCGTCTTAGAGTGATTCCGTCATCAGACGTCATACGTCCCACTCTGCATTGCTTTTCCGCATCGTATACGTGGTCGAAGGCGGCCTCAGCCGCCGCAGACGTCTGACGGGGACTGCGACCCTTCGAACGTCGAGAAAAGGAGTGGACAAATGGCCCACGTTCGTCGTCAGGCTGGGACTGGGGCTCAGGTTTCCCGTCGCACGTTGCTCAAGATGGCCGGAGCGGCCCCGGTGGTCGCCGGAGCGATGGGCAGCCCGCGGTGGGCCGCGGCCCAAGGCGCAAATGCAACACCGGTCCAGGGCGGCACCTTTACCTACGGCAACTCGAAACCGTCGGTCAATATCATCAACCCGCTCAACACGGTCGGCACCGGCCAGAACGTTCTCATCGAGGCGCTCTACCTCCGGCTGCTCTACGGCCGGGGATGGGGCGACGGCCTCAATCCCGACCCGAACAACACCGAGCTCGATCTCGCCGTCGCCGAGACAATGACGGAAATCGAGAAGGACCGTGTCTGGGAGTTCTCGATCCGCCCAAACGTCCTCTGGCACGACGGCACGCCCGTCACGGCGGACGACGTCATCTTCGGCATCTGGCTCTTCCTCAACAAGAACGCCAAGGCGACGAACGAGACCCCGATCGTCGGTTTGAAGGGCGGGGAGCGGCTCCAGACCGAGGGGGCGGCGGTCGGGCAGGTCGAGGTGGAGGGTGCCACGAAGGTCGGCGACCACGGAGTCCGTATCGAGCTGGAGCGCCCGATCCCGAACTATTGGGTCAATTGGGGTGTCGGGTATTGGCCGATGCCGAAGCACATCTTCGGCGAGATGCCCTTCGAGGAGCTGTTCGCCGAGCCCTACGCGACCATGCCGGTCGGCAACGGCCCGTTCAAGGCGGTGCAGTACGTCGACGGGCAGTACATGGAGATGGCGGCGAACGAAGACTTCTACCTGGGCCGCCCCAATGTCGACAAATACATCGTCCGCTTCGGCGATGGCGATACCCTCACCGCCGCCCTCGAAGCCCAAGAGATCGACGGCTCCGGCGTTTCTGCCGGACCGGTCTA
>JBOGUE010000290.1:0-9222 GCA_050695955.1 Thermomicrobiales bacterium
TCAGCGGCCCGTTCAACCACACGGATGCGGCCGCGTTCATGAGGATCTGACGGCCGCTGTCGCGGCTTGTCGCGCTGCGCGCGACGGGGAGGGCGCGGGTCCCTCCCCTACGAACGACGTCGTTTACCGGTGCCACGCGAAAGGAGTCCGTCCCTTGGCATCTCGTTTGACCACGGTGCTTGCCGTTTTTCTCGCTTTCCTGATGGTCATCAGCGTCGGCGGGGTGACGGCGCAGGATGCGAGGCCGGTGGCGAAAGGGGACCGGGCGTTGAGCATCACGGTCACGGTGCCGGAGGATGGGGAATATGAGCCGGCGTTCGCGATCGCACAAGACGCGGGGATGGACGAGATCGAGCTGACGTTCCGCTGGGACGAGCTGGAGACGGCGCCGGGAGAATACGTCGGGGATGGGCTGGCGGCGGTGAATCAGTTCTATCCGGCGCGGGGAATGCCGGTCAGCCTGATGGTGGCGCCGCTCAGCTCGGTGGAGAAGAGCGTGCCGGCCGACCTCGCCGGCGTGGCGTTCGACGATCCGGCGTTCATCGAGCGGTATCAGCGGCTGCTCGACTTCGTCTTCGGCGCGCTGCCGGATGTCGAGATCCCGACGCTCGTCATTGGCCTTGAAGTTGAGAGTCACCTGCTGGCGAACGCGGAGGGGTGGGCGCAGTACGAGCGCTTCTACGCCGCGGTGGCCGACTACGCGCGGACACTGCGACCGGGGTTGCGGGTCGGGGTCGAGGGGTTGCAGATCAACATCCTAGGCCCAGCGGCGGGCTACTTCGACGTGCTGAACGCGCATAGCGACTTCGTCGCCGTCTCTTACTTCCCACTGGACGAAGCGGGGATGGGACGACCGCTGGACGGGATCGCGGCCGAGTTCGATGCGTTGACCGCCCACTATCCAGACCAGACGATCCGTTTCACGCAGCTCTGCTACCCGAGCAGCGCGGTCAACGACAGTTCGGTGCAGATGCAAGCGCAATTCGTGCGCGAGGTCTTTGCCGCCTGGGATGACCATGCGGAGCAGATCGAGCGAATCGAGTTCACCTGGCTACACGACCTCTCGCCAGAGGGGGTGGAGGCCTTCTCGGCGCTCTTCCAACACCAGAACGAGCAATTCGCCGCCTTTCTCGGCACGGTCGGCTTGCGTACCTATCCCAGCGCGGGTCAGGACAAGCCGGCGCTCGACGCTTTGCGAGAAGAGGCGGCCGCTCGTGGCTGGTAAGCCACGTGGGACGCGTGCATCATGACGCGCGAGCGGGAAGGCGTGCTCCTCTGTCTACTGGCGGCGACCTGCTACAGCACGCTGCCGATCCTGACCAAGTATGCCTACCGGGCCGACGTCACGGTGCTGACGCTGATGGCCGGGCGGACGATCATCGCTACCGGGCTCTATTGGGCGGTGGTGTGGGCGATGGGGATGCCGCTGGCGACGCGGCGGGCGCTGGCGAAGGGGTTTGTGGTCGGGCTCCTGCTCTCGAGCGTGCAATTTTGGTTGATGGCGAGCGCGCTGGCGCGGCTCGACGCGGTCCTCGTCTCGCTCCTCTTCTATTCCTACCCGTCGATGGTGATGATCGGCGCGGTGCTGCTGCGGCGGGAGCAGGCGACGCGGCGACGGCTGTCCGCCCTGGTCGTAGCGTCGGCGGGCGTCGTGCTGGTCCTCTCCGGGGCGAGCGGGGCGGATCTCGACCGGATCGGGGTGATGCTGGCGCTGGCGTCGGCGATCGGCTGCGCGGCGACCTTTCTGATCGCCCACGCGCTGTTGAAGGAGGTGCCGGCGTACCAGCTCGGCGCCTCGATCACGACCGGTTCGGCGGTCGCCTTTGCGCTCGTCGGGTTGGCGACGCGGAAGATTGTGCTCGACTTCGAACCGGCGGGCTGGTTGCCGGTGGTTGGGTTGGCGCTGATTTCGTCGATCCTGGCGAACGGGCTCGGCTTTGCCGGCATTGCCCGCGTCGGCCCCTCGACGGCGGGAATCCTGATGACCGCCGAGCCGGTGCTGACCGTCGTTTTGGCCGCATTCCTGCTCGACGAACGCCTACGCCCCCTGCAACTGCTAGGCGGGTTGCTCGTTGTGAGCGCGGTGTTGATTTTGCAGTACCGGCGGACGCGATCCACGGCGCGCACGCCGGTGGCGCAACCGGTTGGCGGGACATACCAGCCGGCCGTCGCCTCGCCGGCCGTTCCACGGGTGGGCGGCGTGCGGCGTATAGCCCGGCGCTGGCGGTGAACTCCGGCGCGGACCTTGCGGAACCGCGGATGGCGCCGCGTACAGGCGCCGCCGACTCACAAGGAGGTTCCGCTCACCGTGTATAGCAGAACGATCTTCGTGGCGTGCAGTCTCTTGATCGCAATCGGCGCGGCGTCGTCCGTGGCTGTAGCACGCGCGCAGAGTACGCCAGTGGCCGGCTGCCCCCAAGCGACGCCGACCGCGCCCACGATCGCTCCCGGCACGCCGGCGGCGGGCGCCGGCGGGCACGTGCCGCTTGCGCATGGCGAAGCGCTGCTCTGGGGTGCGGGCGAGCATGGTGTCGTGCTGGTGCACGGGGCGGTCTACGACGCGGCGAGCTGGACGTCGCAGGCGGAGGCGATGGCGGCGCGGGGGATGATCGTCCTGGCGGTCGAAGAGCTTTCGGCGGAGGCGGTGCTCGACGGGGTCGACCTGTTGCGCGGGCCGTGCGGCGTGCGGAGCATCGCGTTGATCGGCGCGAGTGCCGGCACCGGGCCCGTGCTCCAGGCCGCGGCACGCGAGCCGGAGGCCGTCGATCAGATCATCGTTTTGTCCGGCAGCGGCGACGTGTCCCAGCTCGACGATGATCCGAAACTTTTCGTCGCCAGTGAAGGCGAGGGGATAGCCGATACGACACGTCAGATGGCAGACGAGGCGCCGGGCGACGACAACGAAGCGCTCATCGTTCCCGGCGATGCCCATGCGCAGGCCATCTTTCGCACGGAGGAGGGCGATGCGCTGTTGACGGCGATCATCGCCTGGCTGGAGGAGACCCGGTCGACGGATTAGGCGTTAGGCGTTAGGCGTTAGAGGCTACGTCGTTCTCCTAACGCCTAACGCCAGTCGCCTACGCCGCTGGCGTGGCCGCCGGGCTGGCGGCGGGGGCGACAGCGGCGGCGGAGATGACGCCGCAGGCGATGCGGGCGCCCGTGTTGCCATCAGGGTCGGTCGTCAGATCGTCCGGGTCGGCGTGGATGACGAGGGCGCTGCCATTCTCGTCCATGAGCGAGGCGGCGCCGGCCGAGAGGGTGAAGCGGTCGGTGGTGATGGAAGCGCGAAGGGTGCCGTCGTCTGCGACGGTCAGGTTGCCAAGGTCGCCCGCGTGGCCCTCGGCGGCCGGGCTGGCCATGGGAGAGGCCGCGGCGGCATCGGCGCTGGGCGGCGGGGCGCCGTGCATGGCGCCGGTTGGGTTGACGTGATCGCCGGCGGAGCTAAACGGCTCGTCGCCGGCCGGGTCGCAGAGGCCGGTTTCGTGGACGTGGATGCCGTGCTCGCCGGGCGGCATCCCTTCACCGGTGACGGTGACGGTGACGCTGCTATCCTCGGTGCTTTCGACGAGGGTGGCCGAGCCGACGATGTTGCCCTCTTGGTCACGCAGCGTCAGGCCAACCGAGGAGGGCGGGGTGACGGCAGGGGCCGGTTCCGGGGTGCCTTCGGGCGTGGCGTCTTGGGCCGTGGCGGGCGCCACGCCGGCGAGCGCCAGCAGCGCGGCGAACGCGAGCGTACAGAACAACGGTGCGCGTCGCATGCGTTCCTCTCCTCTCTTCCGCAAGGAAGCGATCGACCATCGCGGCCCGCGAACCGCTATCGTCCCCAACCGCGAGCAGTTCTGACCGCAAAGCCTGTGCCAGAATGAAGCGGTTGCTGCAATGAGGGGGGGCGATCGATAGCTAATCGCATGGGCAGCCAGATCGGGTTCGGCACAGCCAGTGCGGTGTGAGGGGCTGCCGGCTTCGTCGCCTGGTGGCTCGCGGGTGGTGCTGGGACGGAGACGATCGCGCGGTGGATGCTCTTTGCCGCGCTCGTCATGACACCCCTCGGTTTGGAGCTGGCAGCGACCCCGGATCGCTCCGGCAGGCAGTCGCGCATGTATCGGGCGGCGACCCGACTCCAGCCGATCGCCGCGGTGGTCCTAGTCGTTTCGTTTGCACTTCCGGTCGGCATGGCGGCGTTAGCCGCGCTCGGGTGGGCGTTGGTAACCGTTCTGATTGGGCTCTTCGGTGTCGTCCGGTTTCTACCGCGGGGACCGGCGGTTGGAGGAGACGTGCCTCGACCTCGGTCTCCTGCTGTTGCCGGTTGGCGGAGCGTGGCTTGTCGCGGCGCGGGCGGGGTTCAGTCCCGGCGGGTACAGCGATAGGATCGTGCTGCTGACCGCGATCCATTTTCACTACGCCGGCTTCGCGGCTCTCCTGCTTACCGGATTGACCGGGCGGGAGATAGCTCGCGGGATGCCTGGCGCGTGGCCGGCGTATCGCATCGCCGCGGGGAGCGTCATTTTGGGGACGCCCTGGTCGCTACTGGCATCGCGACGGCAACATCCATCGAAGTTGCGGGCGCTCTCGTCCTGACGGGCGGGCTGGCGATGCTGGCCATGCTTTGGGCGCGTTTGGTGATGAGTGGCGGTTCGCCGCCTCGCCGACTGCTGCTGGCCATGGTGGCCGCCAGTATGGTCAGGGGTATGGCGCTGGCGGCCGCGTACGCGCTTTCGACGGCAATCGGACGGCCGTTGCTTTCCGGATCGACCATGGCGCTCGTCCACGGCCCGGTGAATGCGATCGGATTCGTAACCGTTGGCCTGCTTGCCTGGAAAATCGAGCGGCGGCCCGCGCGCTTACCGGCGCCAGGCGTGCCGTTCAGCCGGTTGGCAAGCCGAGGGCGAGTCGGGCCGGAGTTCTTCGCACGAATTGGCGCGGTGGCCGAGACGGACGGCGGGCGGGCGCCACGGGGGCTGATCGACAACCTCGACGAGTACCGGCGGGCGGACTTCAGGCCGGAGGCAATTGACCCACTGGTTCGCGTGTTCTACGAACAGACGGCCGGCTTTACGCTTTGGGTTCGGCCGGAGTGGCGATTCGGCTTTCGGCTCGGAGCCCGGCTTTTCAAGCAACTGGCCGTGCGAGTGGAACAGATCAATCTTCCACTCGCGGCCGAGCGCCGTGAGGACCGGGTGCAGAGCCGCATTTTGCCGCTGCGGGATGACTTGGATGGTCGACAGAACGTGCGGGGATGGGTGCGGACGTACGCGGTGGCGGGAACCGCGGTGTACGTCGCAGCCTACGCCAGTCACCGCTTCGACCAGCAGACCTCTATGAACATCGCCTTCCCGCTGCCGGGCGGCAATCTGGCGAGCATCCTGCGATGGGAAGAGCTGCCAGCGGCCGACCGCGGGTGCGGGGTCCGATTGACGACGCTATCGGGTCAGGATGGTCCGGGTGACGAGGGCGTCTATTTCGCAAATCGCTGGTTGCCGATCCGATTGCCGCTCAACGAGACGATCATGGTTTGGCCCGTGGCACGGCATGACGGTTGGGACCAGGCAACGGCGCCGACGATTGAGGCGCGGCACGATATGTGGCTCTTTGGCGTGCGATACCTGACGCTTTTCTACGAAATCCGGCCCACGGCGTTGGCTGGCGATGTCGACCACCAAGCCATGATGCCAGGTTCTAGGCGCGGTTGCGCTTGACAGTCCTTCCAGGGGGGCTATCATTAGGAAAGGAACGGCGCGGTGGCAGCCGTTCAGGCCGCGCACGCGACACACCCATTGTGGTGGAGGATAGATCCAACATGATTACGATGACCCCCGAAGCGGTCACCCAGTTGAAGAGCTTTTTGGGCGAGCAAGGTACGCCGGAGGGGGCGTTGCGCGTTTTTGTCGCCCCCGGCGGCTGCTCTGGCTTGCAATACGGGATGACGATCGAGGAGACCGCCGAGGAAGGCGACGAAATGGTCGAGACCGACGGTGTGAAGCTGCTGGTCGACAATTTTAGCGCCATGTACCTCGAAGGGGCCGAGGTTGATTACGTCAACTCGCTGATGGGTGGCGGCTTCACGGTGCGCAACCCGAACGCGGTCGCCTCCTGTTCCTGTGGTCACTCGTTCGACACCGGCGGCAACACCCAGACCGCGCAAGGTTGCGGCTGCGGTCATTAGGCGCCGCTCCCACACGGATCAGAACGACGACGGGGCGATGCCCCGCCGTCTGTGTTCTTGGCGGACACGATGTCATCGGTGCATGGCGCCTACCGAGAGCGAATGAGCCAAGATCCCGCCGTCATGGTTGGCACGCCAGTGGTGAAGGGGACGCGTATCCCGGTGGAGCGCGTCATCCAACACCTTGCTGAGAATCCGGACCTCCAAGACCTTTTTGCGGCCTTCCCGCACCTCACCCTCGAAGATGTTCAAGCTTGTTTGACGTATGCGCACGAACGGCTTGAGGTCGACTGGAAACGCGCGAAACGCGCGCAGGCGCCCCGCGCCCACTCCGCTCATGAAGGATCGCCCGCTCGATTTTCTTCTCACCCGCTACGCTGAGGGCTTCGCAGCCTGTCGTTACGTCATCGTCACACGGCACGTGGTGCGCGTGCGCGGATCGTTTTGGCGTCGATGCGCTTGCATTCTGGCACGAAACGTGTGGTAGGATGGGTAGGTTGCCAGGCGCAACAGGGCTAGCCGCGCCTGATCCCGCGTCAGCGTAACCTAGGCAACCGACATGGCCCCGCGGGCTGGTATGATCAGCGGGGGCAGCTTCCGCCGTGATCTGGCGGACGTACTTACCGTGGCTCGCTGGCTCGCTGGCCGGATGGCAAAGGGGGATGGGGAGCCATCCGCGGACCTCGTGCCTCAGTTCTGGACGATCGGTTGGCCGCATAGGGCCAAATAGCGCGTTTTACGTATATCAGTTAACGGGGGGGCGATGGCGCCGACCCGCTTAGTAGCACCCCGCATTCTAGCAGGGTGAGGACAGAAATGACCATGACAGACCCGTTGCAGACCTACGACGTGGGGAAGATCGACGAACTGGTCGCCGAACGAGCCGGCGACAAGGAAGTCGACGTCCCCGAAGAGATTCAGACCCAGCTTGCCGGCGAGGAGGTCGAGCCCGAGGTCGATCTGGAGCGCGACCTGGACGTGCTGCAGCGCCTCGACCCGAATTTCATCAACGACCCGGTGCGGCTCTATCTGCGCGAGATCGCGGAGACGCCGCTGCTGACGCACGCCCAGGAGATCGAGCTGGCGCAGCGCGTCGAGGCGGGCGACCTTTCGGCTACTCAACTCTTCGTGCGGGCGAACTTGCGCCTTGTCGTCTCGATTGCTAAGCGCTACGTCAACCGCGGCCTGACGCTGCTCGACCTGATCCAGGAGGGCAACATCGGTCTGATGCGCGCGGTGCAGAAGTACGACTGGCGGAAGGGCTTCCGCTTCAGCACCTACGCCACCTGGTGGATTCGCCAGGCGATCACTCGCGCCATCGCCGACCAGAGCCGGACGATCCGCCTGCCGGTGCACATGGGCGACTCGATCTCGCGCTACCGCAAGACGCTGAACATGCTCGCCCAGGAGCTGGGCCGCCAGCCGACGCCCGAAGAGGTGGCCGAGGCGAGGAGCGTGCAGCCGGAGAAGGTGCACCAGATCGTGCAGGCGGCGCAGCGCACGATCTCGCTGGAGACGCCGATCGGCAGCGAGGACGAGACGAGCCTGGGCGACCTGATTGCCGACGAGGTCTCCGAGACGCCGTACGAGGCGGCGAGCGAGTCGATGCTGAAGCGCGACGTCAACGCCGCCTTGGACACCCTCTCGCCGCGCGAAAAGCTGGTGCTCCAGCTTCGCTTCGGTTTGGGCAATGGCCACCAGCACACGCTGGCTGAAGTCGGCGAGCAGCTCCAGATCAGCCGCGAGCGCGTGCGCCAGATCGAGAACGAGGCGCTGCAGAAGCTGCGCCGCCTCGACGGTGACCGTTTGTTCGCGTATCACCAGGAGCTCTGACGAGTCGTCAGCTCTCAGCCACCTACGAGGAGCCGCCAGCCAAAACGGCTGGCGGCTCTGCTGTGTGAGGTTGGCGCGTCGCGACCGGGGCGCTCAAGGGATGAGGCGGTCTGTCCACCTGCCGACTGCCGGTAAGAATAAAACCTCCGTACCGTTCGCCGCGTCCATAAGAGGGCGGGTAGTGTGTTCTTCATCGTGCGATCCCCTGTGCCTGATACGATATATTGGCCCCGCCAGCGCATGATGTGGCTTCAGTACCGACCCGGCCAGTCGTGCGACGTGGATGTGACCGGAGTGGACAGGGCGGACAGGGGGGACAGGGTGGACATGCCGGAGAGCAGGCAACGGCACCCTGGCGGCGCCCCGGCTGTTGGGTTGACCGCCCGCGCGGCGGCCGAGCGCCTCGGCGTCAGTGCGCGCACGATTCGCCGCGCCGTCGCGCGCGGTGACCTACCCGCCACCAAGTTCGCCGGCGTCTTTCGGATCGATCCGGCCGATCTGGAACGCTACCGCCGCCGCCTGACCGGCCCGGCTCCGCCCACGCGCACCGCCTCCCGGCTGCTGCACCTCGTCCCGTCCACGGCTCTACCGCTGCCGCCCCTTCCCCAACCGCTCACCTCGTTCGTCGGCCGCGAATCGGCGCTGGCGACCGTGATTGCACTGCTGCGGCGCCCGGACGTCCGGCTGCTGACGCTGACTGGCCCCGGCGGGGTCGGCAAGACCCGACTCGCGCTCATGGTGGCGGAGCGCTTGCGGCCCGACTTCGCCGACGACGTGGGGTTCGTTCCCCTCGCTTCGGTGCGGGATCCGAACCTCGTGCTGCCCACCCTCGCCCAGCACCTGGGCCTGCGGGAAGGCAACCGTGCCTCGCTGGCGCAGCGGCTCCCCGCGCATCTGGGCGACAAGCACTGCCTCCTGGTCTTGGATAACGTCGAGCAGGTCGTCGCCGCCGGCCCGGCGTTGTCCGAACTGCTGCATACCTGTCCACGACTGACCCTGCTGATCACCAGCCGCCTGCCGTTACGCGTGAGTGGGGAGCGGATCTTTCCAGTGCCACCGCTGGCGCTCCCCCCGCCGGGCGCCGACGCCGACGTGATCGACGCCGAGGCGGTGCGCCTCTTCGTCGACCGGGCCACGGCCGTACGGCCGGACGTGACACTCACCGAGGCAACCACCCCGGCGATTGCCGCGATCTGCGCCCGGCTGGACGGCTTGCCGCTGGCGAT
>JBOGUE010000291.1:0-8895 GCA_050695955.1 Thermomicrobiales bacterium
CAGTACGCGCGTCGTCTCGGTCTTCGCCTCCACGCTCGGCAACCTCTGCGATGGGCAGCTCCACGAAATGTTCAATGCCCATCGACTCGATCAAAGCCGCGAACAATACGAACAACGTATCTACGGCAAGAGCGCGTCCCTGTTCGCCGGCGCGGCCGAGATGGGCGCCATCATCGGCGGCGCGCCCGAGGACCACATCGCGGCCTTGCGCGACTACGGCACGAATCTCGGCATGGCGTTCCAGATTGTCGACGACGTGCTCGATCTCACCGAAAATACCGAGGACCTCGGCAAGCCGGCCGGCCACGACCTCCGCCAAGGGACAGTTACTCTGCCGACCATGATTTACGCATCCGACCTACCGCCCATGGGCGCGGAATACCAGCGATTGAGCGCGGTCATCACCGGCAACGGCGAATCGCACGAGCTTGTCGAGGAGCTCGTCGTTGCAATCCGCGGCTCCGGCGCGATCAACGCCGCCATCGATGTCGCCCAGGATTACGTCAACCGGGCCAAACGATGCGCCAGCGTCGTTCCCGACCCGGAAACGCGCAATCTCCTTAACGAAGTCGCCGACTTCGCACTGCACCGGTTGTCGTAACGGTCGACGAAGCGTCCGTTTGGACTCGAAGCCCGCCTCATTTGGATTACAACGCCACCAAACTGGTCTCATACATGCGCTGGAATAAACGCTCCCAGTAGGTCCGCGTCGGATCGACTGACTCGAACTCGGCTTCGAGTTCCCGCGGCATGTCCGGCGTGAGCAGGATCGTCGCCAATCGCTGCCGGTAGCGCTCTTCCAGCGTCTGATCGAGCAAGATTGCTTCGTGCCAATACGCCGGCTTGAGGCCGATCAGGACGAGGAGGTCGGTGGAGAGCATTCGCTCACTGAGATCGCGCGTAATGCGGCTCGCCAGCTCGTATTCGTGTTTCGCGCGATCGTCTTTCGTGGCCGTGTGTCGAGGTGGGGTCATTTCCGGCAACCCGACCTCTTTGACGTACGCGCTCAGCGCAAAGTCCCGCCACGGCAGGAAACAGGTGGAGACGGACGGCTCGTACTCAGTCACGCGGCTCTGGATGAACGATGTGATCCGGTGACCGCGGCCGGCGGGGGCATTGAAAATGAACCAGCCTTGCCCCTGGCGAAGGCGCATCTCAAGCGCGTCGAAGTAAAGACTCAAGCGTTGCAGCAGGTCTCGATCCTGTAAGGGCGCCTGTTCGATCATCGATTCGGCATTGGCCATCGCTGACCTCTCCCGCGGGGCGTCTTCGACCTTGTGCGGCGCGTTCCTACCGTCTTAGCATATTTTGCGCCTAATGCAAGTCGCCTGCCGTCGCGGTTCGTCACTCCGCGGTTGGCGGCGGCACGCGCATCAGCTCCGCCGGTAGACCCATCGCATCTCCGAATGACGCCAGAAAACGCTCCGCGTCCACCTGCTTAGCGATCTGCAACCCGCCGCCGCCCCCAAGTCGGACCCTGCCGCGTTCCCCCTCACTAAGATCTACGTCAATCGAGCCAGTTTCGGTCACTACAAGCGTCGGATCAAGCGCCACCGCGACCGCCAGCGGGTCGTGGAGATAGAAGCCGTCCATCTCACGCTCCGTGAACGTCCGCCGGCACACCCGTGAAACAAGCATGGCTGTCGTGCTCGACAATTCGCCCGCTGCCTCCCATGCAGCGCGAGGCAGCGCGGTCTGGTGCGTCACGTCGAGCCCAACCACGGTTATGTTCGGGAGCGCCGACCGAAACACCTTGAACGCGGCTTCCGGATCGCAGTAGACGTTGAACTCGGCGTGCGGCGTGACGTTTCCAGCCACGGCGAACGCGCCGCCCATCATCACGACCCGTCGCAATCGCTCGCCCAATGTCGGTTCGACGTTGAGTGCGATCGCGAGGTTTGTCAGCGGCCCAAGGCAAACCAGCGTCAGTTCACCGGGCCGCTCCTTCGCCAGGCGGATGACCGCCGCCGGTCCCCGGTCATTGCCCGGCGATCGCTTACTCGCGGGGAACTCCGCGTTCCCGAGCCCATTCTCGCCGTGCACGAATGCCGCATCGACGTGATCCCGCGCGAGCGGCGAGCTGGCGCCGTAGTGGACGGATACATCAGTTGCGCCGAGCCAATCCAAAACCGTCAGCGTGTTCGCCGTCGCGCGGCCGACGTCGACGTTGCCGGCGAGCGTCGTCACCGCGACGATTTCGGCTTCGGGCGATGCCACGGCCAGCGCTAGTGCCAGGGCGTCGTCGACCCCGGTGTCGACGTCCAGAATGACCGGGATGCGCGACTCGCTCACCGCCGCTGCTCCATGCCAGCGACCGGCGCTGCCCGCTCGGCCGTCGCTTCGATCCAAGCCGCAACCGGCGGCGTCTCGGTGATCTGCGACTCGGTCACGACGTCGAGGAAATACGGGCGACCGTCGGCCAAGGCCTCGGCAAGCGCCGGCTTGACATCGGCCGGGTCGACCACCTGGCGCGCGCCCAGACCGAAACCGCGGGCGATCGCCGCGTAGTCAACTGGATTGAAGTCGACCGAAAAGTAGCGGTCGTCGTGGTAGAGGTGTTGCAACTCCTTGATCCAGCCGAAGGTATTGTTGCTGCATTGCACAATGACGATGGGCAGGTTCAATCGCGAAATCGTTTCGAGCTCGCCGACCGACATGCCGAAGCTGCCGTCGCCCGTCATGCAGACGACCCGCTTCTCCGGCGCGGCGAACGCCGCCCCGACCACGCCCGGCAGCGCGTAGCCAAGGCCGCCATGCGCCCGCGGGATGATCGTCGTCCGACCCGCCCGCCGCAGCTCGTACTGCGCGCCGAGGTAAGGCGTCGGTGTGCCGGGATCGGCGACGATCAACACGTCGTCGTCCAGCAACTCCCGCATTGCGCGCACGACGACCTGCGGCTTGATCGGCCGGCTGTCGATCCGCCCTTGGCGCTCCACGTCGGCCCAATACCGATCCCGCTCCGCCACCAGAGCGTCGACCAGGCCGCGGTTGCGGGCGCCAATTTTCTCCGGTTGTGCGATCGCATCGAAGAGGTCGGCTAGGGCCAGCTTAGCGTCGCCCGCGATCGGCACGACAAGACGGTAGTTGTTGCCGATTTCCCACGGCTCGACGTCGATTTGGATCGCAGCCACGCCGCCGTGCAGGGGCGGTACGTGCCAGTGGTGTGTGGTCGTCGAGTCGGTGCGCGATCCGACAAAGATGATCAGGTCGGCGTCGCAGACGACGGCGTTGGTGTAGGCGCGGGCGCCGTTGCCACCGACGATGCCGATGGAGACTGGGCTTGTCTCAGCAATGCTTCCCTTGCCGTTGATCGAGGTCGCGACCGGGATGTTCAGCGTTTCGGCCAGCCGCGTCAGTTCGTCCCACGCCCCCGAGGTCACTACCCCGCCACCGGCGACGATGACTGGTCGTTGCGCCGCCGCGATGGCGTCTGCCGCTCGTTGCACCAGGGTCGCGTCGGGCCGCGTCCGCATCGCCGGCGCCGTCCCGAATTCCGGCACGCCGTAGACGGTTTCGTCCGGCGTCTCGCCTTCCAGCACGTCGGCCGGCAGCGAAAGATGCGTAGCGCCCGGTCTGCCGGTTGTCGCCATCCGGATTGCCCGCCGGGTCATCTCGGCCATCGTCGTCGCCGAGTTGATCCGGGTGTTCCACTTCGTGATCGGCCGGAAGAGCGATTCCTGGTCAAGCTCGGTCAAAACGCCCCGCCCATGCTGGCCCACCGGCGTATCCGACGTCAGACAGAGGAGTGGGATGGCGGAGCCGTGTGCCTCGGCAACCCCCGGCACGATGTACGTCGCGCCGCCGCCGCTCGGCCCTTCGCAGACGCCGAGCCTTCCGCTCGCCCGCGCGTAGACGTCCGCCATGAACGACGCGGAGCGCTCATCCCGCGTCATGATGTGCGTGATTTCGTTCCGCCGCGCGTGCAGCGCATCGTAGAAATCGACCCCGGTGTCGCCCGGCAAGCCGAAGATGTGCCGAACGCCACTTTCGATCAAAACGTCGACGAGCGCCCTCGCCCCTTGCATTCGTCTCACCTCCGGATTCAGTGCCGGACCAACCATTTGGGGCCGCGGCGCGCCATCGACCGATGGCGGGACTATAGCAAAGGCCAGGATATTCCGAGCCGTCAGCCGACGAGCTATCAGCTATCAGCTATCAGCGGTCAGATGTCAGGCATCAGGCGGCAGGCGGCAGGCGGCAGGCGTCAACCGACCCTGCAGTGTCCTCCCCGCATGTGCCGCGCCCTCTCCCTTGTCATGCCGATCGCAGAGAGGCATCCGGCTCTGATGGGAGACGTCTCTCAGCAGAGGCAGATGCCTCGACAACCTCGGAATGACAGCGGGGAGGGCGCGGCTCAAGCCGGGAGGGCGCGCGGGGTGATAGAAGTCGGCGCCAGCATGACGGGAAGTGAGCGTTTACCGCTGCCGCACTGCAAAATAGAGATCGTTGACGTTGGTACCGGTCGGACCGGGACGTACAAACCCGCCAACGGCCTCGAAGAACCCACCGCTGTCATTGCGGGCTAGTGCGTCTCGCGGGTCGATGCCGAGCGCTTCCGCTCGCTCGATGGTGACCGCGGAGGCGATGGCCCCGGCCGCGGCGATCATGCCATCGTCGCCGTCCGTGGCCAGGCTGGCGACCAGCCAATCGTTCATGTTCGCCTCGGCCAACGCGATGGCGGCAGCGAGTGCAAACTCAGTGTTTCGTCCGCCAACTCCATCGCCGCGAACGGTCACCGTCGCCTCTCCCCCACCCACCACAACGTCGACGTCGTTTGGCACGTGCGGCAGGAGGTCGACCCAATCGCGGCCGAGCATGCTGGCTTCGCCGGACCGCGCTCTCCAGGCAACCGACGTCGAGTACCCGCGTTCGTGCGCTCGACGCTCGGCGGCAGCGATCGCGGCCTCATTGTCAGCGACGATCACCAGCGCGTCTCCGGACACGTCCATGTCGTCCGGGCGCGACGCATCGGACAGCACGTCGCGAATGGCCATTGGAGACATTGCGAGGACGTCATACCGGCGGAGAACATCGAGCGCCTCCGCGCCGGTTGCGGAACCAGGGACCGTCGGGCCGCTGGCGATAATCCGGGGATCGTTGCCGAGGACGTCCGACAAGATCAGCGTGACGACGGTTGCCTTACCCGCCGCCCGGCGCAACCCACCACCTTTGATCAGGCTGAGCGGAATCCGCACCGCGTTGAGGTCCTGGATCGGCGCGCCCGCGCGCAAGAGGAGGTCGGTGACGCGCGCCATGTCGTCGAGTGTGACCGGTGGGCGCGGCGCTTCGAGCAAGGCAGAGCCGCCGCCAGAGATGATCGCCAGGACGACGTCGTCCGGTCCCGCTTCGTCGACCAGCGCGAGCAGTTTCCGCGTCGCCTCCGCACCTCGCCGATCGGGGATCGGGTGTGACGCCTCCTTCACCGCTACTCGCGACGGCAATTCGCCGGTCGCACACCCATCCTTCGTGATCACCAGCCCGGCGTCTATGAGGTCGCCGCAGATCGCCTCGACGCCCCACGCCATTCGCACGGCGGCTTTCCCAGCCCCGACGACCAAGAGCCGATCTCGCACTGGGATCTGGCGTCCGTCGATGTAGAGATCGCGCCTTTCACGACGCAGGTGCGCTCGAATAGCCGCCGCGGGCTCGACCGCCGTCAGGGCCGCGTGGTAGAGATCGAGGATTGACTGTTCGGCTGCCGAAACGCTCATTGGGATTCACGCTGAAGGAAATCGAGGCCGCTTTGCAGGTCGGATGGCAGCGTCGACTCAAAGCGGACGTGGCGGCCGGTCGGCAGATCGAATCCCAGGGTGGCGGCATGGAGAAACTGACGCCGCACCAACGCCCTACGCCCTCCCATTGGTCCGACGTTCGGATTGTAGAGGGCGTCGCCAACGACCGGATGACCAATGAACGCGAGGTGAACGCGGACTTGATGCGTCCGCCCGGTTTCCAATTCGACGTCTAGCAGCGTGCAGTCATCGTAGCGGCGATTGACTCGAAAATGGGTAACCGCCGGGCGACCAGACGCGATCGCCGCCATCCGCAGCCGGTTCGCGGGGTCGCGGCCAACCGGGGCGTCGATCGTCGCCTCCTCCGGCTCGACCACGCCGCGCACCAACGCGATGTACCCTTTTTCCACCGTTCGGTTCTGCCACTGTGAAACGAGGGCTAGCTTCGCCCGGTCGTTCTTGGCAACAACGACCAATCCCGAGGTGTCTTTATCGAGCCGGTGCACAATGCCCGGCCGGTGCGAACCGCTGACCGCCATCTCCGGCGCGTGCGCCAGCAGCGCATTGACCAGGGTACCGCTCGGGTGACCCGGCGCCGGATGCACGACCATACCGGCCAGCTTGTCCAGCACGATCACATCGTCGTCCTCATAGACCACGTCGAGCGGAAT
Source organism: Thermomicrobiales bacterium (assembly GCA_050695955.1). GTDB lineage: Bacteria > Chloroflexota > Chloroflexia > Thermomicrobiales > UBA6265 > JBOGUF01. The sequence goes on from JBOGUE010000291.1 coordinate 6,404, forward strand.
CACCTCCGGTTCGATCTCGTCGGGAGTTGGAGCCGGGATCGTGGCGGTGACGACGTCGCCGCGAGTGATCTTGTACGACCGCCGCACCGGCACACCGTTGACCACGATTCGGCCAACGTCGACCAACTCTTGCAGGAACGCCCGGCTGAGGTCGGGCAGCTTGCCGGCGACGAACTTGTCGAGTCGCTCACGCTCGTCGGCAACGGCGGGATAAAGCGCGATGACCTGTCCGCCGCCGCCGCCGACCTCGTCCTCGGAATCGATCTCGTCCTCGACCCGCGCCACGTCGCTCATCGCTCGGCATCCACCGCCACCGGCCGTCGTTCTCGGTGATCGGGGCGCGCGTCCGCATCGCGGCGCGGCTGCCCGTCGCGCAGCAGGTGGAGCCCAAGCAACGCGACGCCAACTGTGATCGCGCTGTCCGCGACGTTGAATTTCGGCCAGATGCCGACGCTGACGAAGTCGACGACGTAGCCGAAACGGAGACGGTCGATCAGATTCCCGAATGCCCCCCCAATTAGGAGCCCCAGGCCGAGTGCGAGCGTCAAAGAAGGCGCGCGGTGTCGCGCGTAGGAGACGACAAGCCCACCGACCACGAGGAGCGCGATCGCCGTCAGTAACGCGGTCTGCCCGCGAAACAGCCCAAACGCCGCGCCGCTGTTTTGCACGTAGTGGACGGCAAGCGCCGAGCCGATCAGCTCAACGCGATGTTCCGGCTCCCCCGGTCCGAGCGCCCGGATGACGAGCCACTTGGTCGCCTGATCCAAGAGCAACACAACGCCCGCCGCTCCAATTGGCAGCCAAATCGGCGCCGTGCGTGCCGTTGGGATAGCAGGACTGTCAGTCACCGCTCACCGCTGCCTATCAGCGACCGTGCAGCGCATGCTGGCGCTCAAGGTACGACTGGCATTCGATGCAGTGGGCCACATATGGGAACGCTTCGAGCCGCTCTTCATTAACCGGATTGCCGCAGCGTTGACAGACCCCGTAGCTGCCGTCGTCCATCCGCGACAGCGCGCCGTCGATCTGCTGGATCACCTCGGTGAGATCGGCGCTGACGGTGGAGATGCGCTCCTGTTCCATCACGCTGCTGCCGTCGTCGCCGAGGTGGTTGCCCAGACCGCCGCGCTCACTTTCCTGATCGACACCCAGCCACTGCATTTCCTGGTTCAACCGATCGAGTTCGCTTTGGATCTCCGTTTTGCGGATCTCCAACGAGTCGCGCATTGTCGAGAGCTTCGCCGTCTTTATCATGGCCGTCCCGTTCTGTCCAATGGCGCGTGTCCGGGATCGTTCCCGCGCCCGCAACTCAATCCCATTGCCGCCAAAACGGCGCGTCCAAAAACGCAAGAACAATGCCGCCCAAGGTGCGAGGCCGGACAGGTTGGCGACGATGGTAGCACAGGGGTGCGTCTATACTCCCGGCACTGTCTGCAAGGTGGGCGAGTTGGTGACTCGCCCGTTCGTCCCTAGGAAGATACGTGCAAGTCGACCGAACGTTGAAGGTGGTCATTGCCGGCGGTGGCACCGGCGGGCACGTCCTGCCCGCTGTCGCCGTTGTACATGAATTGCACGCGCGCGGCGTGCCGCTGAGCTGCCTCTGGGTGGGCAGTAGCGCCGGCGTCGAGCGTGAGGCAGCGGACCGCGAAGATATCCCTTTCGCCGCGATCCAGACCGGCAAGCTCCGCCGCTACCTCTCAGCCAAGACGGCGACCGACGCCTTCCGCATCCCTGTTGGCTTCGGCCAAGCGTTCCGCGTGCTGCGGTGGTTCAAACCCGACGTCGTCTTCAGCACCGGCGGTTTCGTGAGCGTGCCGACCGTGCTCGCCGCCGCGCGCCTCGCCCCCATCCTCACCCACGAGCAAACCGCCATATTAGGACTCGCCACGCGGATCAACCTGCGTGTCGCCGACGTGCTCGCTGTCTCCTACCCCGAATCAGTCCAGCTCGCCGGCAACCGCCAGGATCGCGCCGTCGTCACCGGCAACCCCGCGCGGGCGTCGCTGCAATCCGGCGTGGACTCGCGCGGTCTTTCCAGGTTCAACTTTTCGCCGGACCTCCCGCTGATTTATGTCACCGGCGGGGCACGTGGCGCTTCTCCCGTCAATCATCGCATCGCGGCACTGCTGCCCAATCTGCTCGATCGATGCCAGATCCTTCATCAAACCGGCCCGGCATCGGTGAACGACGACGCGAGAACGTTGCGTACGCGGTGGGAGACCTGGCCCGAGCACCGACAGCGCCGCTACCACGTCGTGGAGTTCATCGGCGATGAATTGCCCGATGTCTATGCGGCCGCATCCCTCGTCATCGGCCGCGCGGGCGCCGGCACCGTCGCCGAACTCGCTTTCCTCGGCAAGCCGTCGATCCTGATTCCCCTCCCCGGCACCGGCGGCGACGAACAGGTCCGCAACGCCGCCATCCTCTCCAACGCCGGCGCCTCCGCCGTCATTCTCCAAGATCAGGCGACACCCGAGCGATTACGTCAAGAG